>CAJWOD010000001.1 GCA_913044145.1 uncultured Nitrospina sp.
CCTTTTCCCCAGTTATTATTGTTTATAGACTCAAAATGCTGGCGAGTTTCCCCACCCAAAGTCAAATAGAGGGACTCGGTTTTATTGAGTGGGATGTATTTTATAGAGTCAAAAAAATCTGTACGCTTAGCAGGGTTTTTTAAAAATCTATAATCTTCTTTATATCGAGATTGCTTAAAGAAAGGACGTTCATTTTCAGCCCATGCGGAAATTTGAGCCCAAACCATCATAATCATCAGCATCAAAACCTTGAAGAGGTTATAACCTGATATCAAATTTAATTTCCTTATACAAAAAAACATTTTTTTCAACATGGATATAAATTTGTAATGCGACTTATATTTTTGAGAGAATGAATATCTAACTTTATCACTTTTACTGGTAAAAATTTGCTCACACAAGCGCAGAATCAGATTATTTATCTTATGTTTTTGAATGGTCTGCTTTTTTTGGGTCTAAATTTTATTGCTTATTCAATAATTTTTCCAGGCCCAAAAGGCTCCAAACGAATAGGCTATATGTTTATTACTTGTGGGTTTCTGGCTTACCTGGTGCAACAAATTTATCAGGGCATGCTTGCTCTTGATTACCCGCAAGAAAATGTGAGCGGATTAATTTTAAGTGGTTTAGTGATACCCGTTTTTTTTACATCAATATTTTATTACCGAATCAAACGCAACCGAATAGAGAAAGAACAACAAACAAAAATTAAGGAAAGTAATGATTGATCTAAGAAGCGATACCTTCACTTATCCTACAAAATCCATGCGCGAAGCTATGGCAATGGCCGAAGTTGGAGACGATGTTTTTCAAGAAGATCCTACCGTCAAAAAGCTTGAAACCTTAGCCGCTGAAAAAACTGGAAAAGAAGCAGCCCTTTTCGTCCCCAGCGGTACTATGGGAAATCTGATTAGCGTGCTCAGCCATTGCCATCGAGGCGATGAGATTTTACTTGGGGACAAAAGCCATATATCCCTTTATGAGGTAGGTGGAGTTTCTGCTTTGGGAGGGATCCATCCGCGCACCCTACCCAATAATAATGATGGAACCATTTCCATAGAAATATTGGAAAAAGGAATCCGGCACTTAGATATTCATTCCCCGCCAACTCGCTTGATTTGTCTAGAAAACACCCATAACTTCTGCCAAGGATCACCCCTTCACCCTGATTACATGATGATCGTTGGGGATCTGGCAAAGAAATATGGATTAAAAATCCATATCGACGGAGCAAGAATCTTTAACGCAGCTGTGGCTCTGAAAGTGCCTGTTTCAAAATTAACGGAGCAAGCAGACTCGGTAATGTTTTGCCTTTCGAAAGGACTTTCTGCACCCGTGGGTTCACTGGTTTGTGGGTCGGCGGAGTTTATTGACAAAGCTAGAAAAGTCCGAAAAATGGTGGGCGGGGGAATGAGACAGGCCGGACATATTGCTGCCGCTGGAATAATCTCCTTAGTCAATCTAGTAGATAGGCTTCAGGAAGACCACGAAAACGCAAAAATGCTCGCAACCCAAATATCTGATATGAAGGGAATTGAATTAGACAAATCCAATATAAAAACAAATATAATATTCTTCAAATTGAAGGGATTGGATGGGAATTTATTCCTCCAACAGTTGGAAAAAAAACAAATCAAAATTCTTATGACCGATACTGATGCGGGTATTTTTCGTGCTGTTTTACATCGTGATGTGTCAAAAAAACAAGTAGAAACTGTTATCAAGTCCTTTGAATCTATATTAGGTAAGGAATGAAGTTTAATGTTATTTGACAGTTTCCTAGATTTCTCTATAATGATCTGGAACTTTAACTAAACAGGAATATCATGATCGAATTAGAAATGCAGGACAGAATGGAACTGGTTCGTGAGGCACAAGATGTTGTCAAAAGTCGGTATCTCTTATGTATCTTGGTTGCTCAGCGAATTCATCAATTAGAAAATGGTGCCGAACCTACCATTGAATGTGACCCAGAGGATCATAATAATCCGAAAATGTTCTTTGAAATGGCTTTAAGAGAAATTATAGATGGCAATATGGATCTAGAACAGGTTACAATGTAAGAAGAATTGCTCCCCCAAGGCAACCCGCCCAAAGTAATTAAAAGTTTAAAAGCTAATACCACTTACACTCATACTTGACCTCAAAATGTTTTTATCCAACGCAAGTGGTCTTTAATACTGAAGACTTGGGTAATCGATCGGTCTAAAATAGTAAATATTTTTTGGCTTTTCTATTTCGGGAAAGGCTAGTACTAATTTATTTGGGCTGGGCTGATTTGGCACATCTAAATCCGACGTTAAATAAACGAGATTTAGCATAAATGCTCATACGACTGCTCGGGGTTATTAAGTTAGCTGAGACATTAAAGGCTCCACCCATTACCACTCTTTTATCAAGTGTTTCACCTGAATATTCGCTTAGCTTAGCATCTGCAGTTGATGTCCACTCCCAAACATTGCCCGCTGTGTCGAATAACCCAAAAGGGTTTGGTTGTTTTTGGCCGACTGGGTGGTGACCAAGATCGTAATCTCCTCCATACCAAGCATAAGCCGCATCAGGTTTTTTACCCCAAAAATATTTTGTATTTGTTTGACCTTTTGCTGCTTTTTCCCACTCTTCTTGACTAGGCAACCTTTTACCTATTTTTTTACAATATGATGCGGCCTTATACCAAGTTATTTGCTCAGCAGGATGATTTTCACCTTTAAAAGAAAAATTTGCTCTTCCCATAACTTCCTTATACTTTTGTTGCGTAACTTCAGTCTTGTCAATATAGAAAGTATCAAGATCAATTAATCTTTTTGATGTCCCGGCCTTGGGTTTTCCATGGGGTATTAAGGCCATCTCAGTTTCATTTCCAAAAAGATTTGCAGGGAGAAAGACTATTAGTATTAAAATTGATATTATATGTCTTAGCATATATTAAAATTTATTTTTATCGTCTTTTCTTTTTGATTTTGGGAAGTTTTTAGAAGAACCTGAAATCTTCAAAAATCCACGTAATATAACCAACCCTACAATGATATAAACTATACTATAAAGTATGTAGTTTGCTTTATCTGGTATAGACATTTTTTAACCTCCATACTACATATTCTCCAGTTTCCTAGCTTTAAACAAAAAAAAACCCGCCGAAAATTTCGGCGGGCTTTCTTTTAAAAACTTCTAATGACTATTTAGGAAGCTCGTCACGCTGGACCTTCCCTTCGTCATACATTTTCCGTGTTCGCTTTGTCATCCATACCAACCAACCCTGGAAGCAGATGAAAACTGCTGCAATGATTGGAGGCATGTAGTAAAGCGACGCAGGTAACGCAGGTTTCAGAATGGTGTAATACCATGTCGAGATAGCCATATGCTCATCATGCTCTTTATCCCAACCTGCCCATTGCATGAAACTAACTGGAATGAACTGTTCAGAAGGAATCTGAACATCATCCGCACCTTCCGTCGTTAATGACCGCTTGAACATAACTTTGACACGACCCTGATGGAAAATGGAGTCAACAACTTCAACTTTTCCTTCAGATTCTTTCTCAGAAATTGCATCAAAACCGTTACCTTTGAATTCTTGTACGGTTACGTCCAATTGATAGCCTTTTTCATTGGGCGGATTAGTCGCGTTATAATCCTTAGCCAAGAAGTTAGCCTTCCAAACGTCAACCGGCTTCTTAGAATCTCCATAGATAAAATACGGTTTTTCAGCGCCAAAAAGATCTTGTAATTGCCCCGGCCATTGGATTGCTACGGCATCGGGATATTCCGGATCCGTTGACAAGAACCTATTGTCGAATTCAACAAGGTAGTAGACAGCATTTTCCTCTGCGCTCCATCGTGAACTTACCCAGAGGTTATCTGTTTTAGGGTCGAAATTACGTTTTCCCCTAGTGATCTGACCCGCCATTGCGATGTAATGCCTCATTGGATTCTCAATCGTCTCTTCGGAAAGAGGAACAATTCTGTGATCCGTATATGAGGACTGCCAGCTTGGGTCATCAATTTTTGGAACCACCGGACCCTCTGTATAAACAGACTGAATAAGAAAGTCAGGAACTGGTTTGTTAGTCAGTGGGTCAATTTTCTTTCGCGGGCAAAGTGAGTTTACAAACGCCGCAACTTGCCAACGCTCCTTACCGGTCATCTGCTCCCGAAAGTTTGGCATAGGTGAACCATTCAAACCCGTCGAAATGGTACGGGCAACATTGAATGGATTAAAAGGATCACGGCGAGCTCCTCGGAAGTTCCAGCATTCCTGCCAGTTTGCTGCAACAATCGGGAAACCCCAATCATCCTTCATGGTTGGGTTACCATCTCCTCGACCCTCGCCACCATGACACTCCATGCATTTATTTTTAATGAAGAGTTCCTTACCCGCATCAATATGCTCTTGAGGAACCCCTAGGTGGTATGGTCCTTTAGTCGCTGCCCATGGGGCATCTCCGAGTGGTCCTTTTCCATTATCAGCCGCTATACCGGTGATAACATTATTCACTTCTTCATCTTCAGTGTCATCAAAGGATCGATCCTGGACCAGAGTTTTTACAAAATTCACGACAGCTACGATTTCATCCTCCGACAAAAACTCACCCCAGGCAGGCATTGCTGAGCCCTGGAGGCCATTTTTTACGGTTTTGATTAAATCTGATTCCATTGGGAGCTCCCCTGAATCCGTTGTGCGGATTTTGAAAGTTCCCTGGATGAAGTTACGTGGTCGAGTGTACAGACGTTCTGCAGAAGGGCCATCACCACCTCCTTCTACCCCGTGACACCAGACACAACGTTTAAAATAAACCTTCTTTCCCTTTTCTAGCAGGTCTTTTTTGACTCCATCCGGCACACCGGCAAATACTGCCCCCGGTGCTGCGAACAACGCCACTGCCAGAAAAAACATAAATAGGCGTTTGATGTAGTTATTATTTGTCATGGTCATTTCCATATGTTTAGGTTTAGTAACCGTTAAGTTCAAGTTATTCCCCACCACCTGAGGTAGAACCTTCTGTACCAAATGTTCGTGGATGCCAGCCTGTGTACCAATATTCAAACAGGATAACCTTCCAGATCTCCTCGGTTTTTAAATGCTCTTCCCATGGGGGCATTGCTGAAGACCAGGGGGTAGATTCGTTAGGTAGACCAGGTCCGCCCTTAGACACCCGCCAGAACAGAAATGCTTCCTGCAACATAGCAATGGTACCTGGATCAATAAAGTTTGCAGGGGTGGGATTGAACACATGTGAGAACATTCCCAGCCCATTCAACTGATCCCCATGACAGTAATGGCAGTTCTGAAAGAAAATCGTGCCGCCTTCCGTCACATACTTCATGTACTCATGCTTATCCGCATCGAGAAATGGAAAACTATCTTTGTAGTTATCCTGCTCATCTATACGGAAAGGATTATTAGTTGATTCCAGGGGATAAGTCTTGCCATGCACCTTAGTGGTAGCAGGAGGTGCGGGGTGAACCGTCCTCAACTCAACCGGTTCCTGGAAACTCGGATAAATCGTGTTATACGTTGCGAACCCTACCAGGATCGGTAAAGCCGTAAAAACAACGATTCGTGCGAGTTTATACTCACCTATAATTGTTTTAACAATAGGAGCCCTGAATTCCCGAAAAGTCTCTGGATCCTGACTGATATAAAGAAAGGTTCCGATAGACCACATCACCATGTACGTAATAAACAGTGTCCAGGGAATGTGCGGATACAAAACATAATCATAAAAATAGAACCCAACTGACCAGACAAAAAGCCCTTTAAGAGAAACCGGGGGACTCAGCCTGAGCAATAGGTGCGTAATGATCAAATACGCTACAAACAACAAAAAGTAAACGTATCTGTTAAGAATCCAGCCGACCTCCTTCGGTGTAAAAATAGGAAAAATAGCGTTATGAAACACCGCTAGGCCGACAACAAATACCAAAAAGCTTACTAAATTTTTATTCATTGCTGTCTCCTAAATTAACTGCCAGCCGGGGGTTCGGTCTGACTAATAAAATCCACAAGCTTATCGAGAGCCCGAACTGATAGCTGCTCCCCAAAGGTTGTGGGCATTAACCCATCCGGATATGATTCTCCGGCTTCTTCATTAAATACCACATAACACCCAGGGCACAGGATTGATTCCTTTACATATTCCTTGGTGTTCGTTGCTTTTCCTTTATAATTTGGATCTTTGATCCGTTCCGGCGCATTAATTTTCTCATGAAGTTTCGGCCCCAACTCACCAACCGCACCTTCAACGCCCGGAATCGTGTGACAAAGCGGACAACCCAGTGTGTTGATCATTGTCTGGATATCCTCATTACCCGTCACGAAAACGGGGCCTTCCTCCTCATCTCCACCACTATCCTCCTCTACAACAGCACCACCGGTATTACCGGCATCATCCTGAGGTAAAGGAACGGTCACCGACGCAAATTCGCCCGGCGTATCCTTGGATTGAAGATAAGCGACTACAGCGTTTACCTCAACGCGACTCAAACTGATTGGCGGCTTGACGATGACAGGCATTGGACTCTTAGTATCGTTAGCCTTACCAAAACCTTTTACCACATAACAGGTCGGACACATTAAAGACTCACGGAGGTAATCTTCTCCGATAAATTCATCCGGGCCACCTGCACGTCGATACTCTTCCGGTACCTCATCATGCTTACCCTTAACAATTCCAGAGGCTGGTTCTACTTCACCAACCGCCACAGGGCTTGTCGCATACCTATCCTCTTTTACGCGATCGTGACTTCTTTTCTCAACACCAAAAAGGTTTGGACAACGACCCATATGATCGCCAGGGTCGAAGGTGTGACAAAGAGGACACTGACCTTTTCCGATAGATTTCTGACCGGCAACCTGTTTGGCGCCAAAAATAATTACGCGCCCCATTTCAGCAAATTCTTCCATGGTCATATCACCCACAACCGCTGCTTCCTTGGGGGGTGGGTCAGATCGCTGTTGCGGCAACCAGTTGGTATAGCCCGCAAGCAGAACCGAAATTGTAGTATAGAAGAAAAAGGCTCTAATAATCGGTGCGGACTGCCTTTCAATTTTATTACTCTTGAAGAAAACTCCCCAAACCAACAACATAAAGAGAATAGTCCAAAGATAAGTTGAGAAAAAGAATACTAATTGATCTCCTTGAACAAGGCTGAACATATGCACGGTCATCAAAAAACAGGTGATGGCCATCGCCCCAAAAATACCACCCCAGAGAGTCGAGTTAATTCCCTCCCTTTCTCTACAATGCTGGATAACATTGCCGAAAACATAAAGAGCAAATACGGCAAACATTATCGACAAAAATGAAAATAATATGTCATGCTGCTCTGGTAACATTTTTTCCCTTCCTCCTATACCCTCAGATTAAATCAGGGTTGAGCACCACATTATTTCGCGGCACTCAACCCAAATCGATAATTGTTATTGTTGTTGCTGCGCAGGAACCGGAACTCCTTCAGGCGCCTTAGCTGGGATTTTCTTGGCTGTCAAACTACCCACCCAGAAAACCACAACGAACTGAACCCAAACAAATAAGGCGTTGAAGGTAAGCATTTTACCCGCTTCACCAATTGTCAGAGTATAGGCATCTACTGAGTTATCACGAACAACCTCCGTTACGTGCCAGAACAATCGCACAGAGGAACGGATATAACCCATGAGACCCATCAACCAAGTGAAGGAAATCGCTAGAAGGAAAATAGCGTATGTTCCAACCTTAGACTGCGTGCCCCACTGGATATCACCATAAGATTCCGAATCCTTGAACATGGAGATATTGATCGCAGTACCCGCAAACAGAGTCGTAAGAGTAGATGTTACCTGAGGTACGGAAAGACCAACCCGCTGGTTAGCAGGAAGAAAGTAACCATACACGCCCAGGAAGATAATATTGGCAGCAGCACCAATGAAGATCGCTGTAATCCAACAATTACCCACGGTTGCCCATGGCACCGTGATCTTCTTGTTCGCCCTTTGATACAGTAGAAAACAAAGAACCGTACAGGTGATCATCAGGTTAACCGCTGTATTCTTAGCTGACATTACACCAAAGTGTCCAACGACTGGATGCTGCGCACCCCCCATTTCTTTCAACTCAGCGGGGGTCATAACTATGGTATGAGGCGTCATCCACATGGTGAAACAACAGATCAAGAGCAGAACCATGTACTTACAATATTTCATATATCGATGCGATCCCTTAACCCTCGCCATACCATTGTGCAGATATGAATTCGCGCCGAAGAAAAGCAGACCAATCATTACCGCTTGGATGATGAACAACCAAGCCATGATTCCACCCATCAGGGTAATACCCATTTGCTGACGGAACGCATACACTTCTTTCATCAACCAATACCCTGCGAAAGGCAACGGGATCAAACCGAATATCGCAATAAACATCGCGACATAACAAACCCAATCGTAATGAGCTTTCTCCTCTTCATTTTTAGCTGTGAGGTAATGGTACGCGGCATAAGCACCAACGATTCCACCCCCGAATACAATGTTTCCGAGAATACGATGAACCCCAACTGGGTTCCAAAGCGTGGAATGAATGACATGCCAGATATTTCCCAGAAAACGACCTTCCGAATCAATTCCACCAGGGGCCTGCATGAAAGTAGCCCAAGAGTTGGCGAGATACATCAGCACCGTTCCGATCAGGTTGAGTAGAACCGAAAGACTACAATGGATCCACTTAAGGAACTTATCGTCCATCATTTTATCCCAACCATAATAATAAACATAAAGAACACCGGATTCTGCCAAGAACATGAGCGCATAAACGTGCATTACAGGACGGAAAATACCTGCCATGTATTTGAAGAACCCAGGAAATAATGTGATAAATGTAAAGAGAAGAATACCCCCAAGAATTGCGGTCCATGAATATGCAGTCAGACTGACCTTCATGAGGTCTCTGGCTAACCGATCATACTTATCAGCCATCACAGGATCGTCGTCTCTGGTTCTAATTCCGATAAATTCTATGATCATACAGAATATCGGTACCGCCAGAACGAAGCTACCAAAGTAGAGGTGTTGTTGGTTTGCAACCCAAAGAATGATTCGACTAGGTGCGAACTCATAAGTATTGTAGTCTTCCGGGCCTAATTCCGGCGCCGCATAGCCACTAACCGGCCCTTTTAGCGGATTACCTTCCCAGTCCTTATAAAAAACGTCCTGGCTCCACTCAATTTCCGGTTCGCCTTCGCCTTCAACAGCCTCTTCTGCCTGAACCTCTTTAGCAAAAGCCTCTTCAGCGAAAACTTGCTCTGCAAATGCCTCTTTGGCATCTGCAATGCCGGTCATTCCTGGAATCAGGTATATGGCTAGCGCCAAAACCAACCCCAGTGACAATGTCCCGATACTACGTGTGTTTTTCCCCAACATAGCTTTAACCTCCTTTTGGATCTGATCAGGATCCGTTGCTAGTATTACAAAACTTAAATTAGGTACCTATTTTTTGTTAAATCCAAATTTATCTTCGCTTAGTTTTTATAGCCTTTTTTTATTAAAAATTTTTCGACAATCCCAAATAAATTCTTCAAAAAATTTTCTGATTCTACAAAAGCCGGTTCAAATCGCTTCAAAACACTTTAAAAGTAAAAGCAATAAACTCTACAACTCTCTAACTTTAAAGGGTTTTTAGACCCCTTTGTCCTAGCTTTTTTTTGGCGCACAGTTGCCCAAAATGATGGTGATTAAAACATAGCCTTTACTATGTGTCAAGTCAAAATCGACCCCTTCAAGCCTTAAAAATATAATGTTTTCAGGATTTTTTTTCAGGCCCATCCAGTCGCAATTTGACCGAATTTGCATGCCCTCCCAAATCCTCCATTTCTGCTAATAATTGTACCGTTTTACCGCAATTTTGCAAAGCTTCTCTTGTGTAAGAGATCAAACTTGTGCGCTTGATAAAATCGTATACCCCAAGAGGCGACGAAAACCGCGCAGTACCACTCGTGGGTAAAACATGATTGGGACCAGCAAGATAGTCTCCCATTGCCTCCGGGGTAT
Organism: uncultured Nitrospina sp.; assembly: GCA_913044145.1. Taxonomy (GTDB): domain Bacteria; phylum Nitrospinota; class Nitrospinia; order Nitrospinales; family VA-1; genus UBA8687. Next base: position 10,022 of record CAJWOD010000001.1, read on the forward strand.
AATGTCCCAGAAATATAGCCCCAGCATTTTGTACCTTTTTAGCCCACTCCTCCGGCTTTTCTAGGGCGAGCTCCAAATGCTCTGGTGCGATTTTATTTGCCATATCTACCGCATCTTGAAGCGATTCAGTTACCAACAAATAACCATTGTTTCTTAAAGAAATTTCAGCAATATTCCTCTTATTTAAAGCTTTCACCTGTTTTTCCAATTCCTTTTTGACATTTTCAGCCAAAGCCTCATCCGGAGTTAAAAGAATGGGAACAGCGTCTTCATCATGCTCTGCCTGAGAAAGCAGGTCGGCGGCCACATAAGAGGGGTTGGCAGAATGGTCCGCCACAATTAGAATCTCACTGGGGCCCGCAATCATATCAATGTCGACGATTCCAAAAACTAACCTTTTAGCTAAAGCTACAAATATATTTCCTGGCCCAACAATTTTATCAACTCGTGGAATTGTGCCTGTGCCAAACGCCATGGCCGCAACCGCTTGCGCTCCTCCAATTTTATAAATTTCCGTGACCCCAGCTAAATCGGCTGCAACCAAAACATGCGGCCGTGTCTGACCCTCAGGAAAAGGAGAACACATTACTATCCGCTTCACCCCAGCAACCTTTGCGGGAATAGCATTCATCAACACAGATGATGGATAAGAAGCTTTACCGCCCGGGACATAAATCCCCACAATCTCCAAGGGCTTCACCAACTGCCCAAGAACAATCCCGTCCTCTTGATAAGTCCAAGAGTCCTGCTTCTGTCTTTCATGAAACAACCGAATTCTTTTTGCAGCTTCCCCTAACGCATCAAGCTCTTCCTGATTAATTTCCTTGTAAGCGGCCTTTATTTCGTCTGAAGTTACCCGAATTTTTTCCAAAGGAAGGGCGTGACGGTCAAATTGATGGGTCAATCTGAGTACTGCCTCATCACCCTTTTCCTTCACATCATTTAAAATTTTTCGAACCGTTTCATCCTCAGTGAACAAATCCATACTCGATCGGTTCACTAGAGTTTCGACTAAATTTTGGTAACCTGGCTCTGAAAATTTGCAAAGCTTCATTTTAAAAACTCATCCTTATTCAAAAGATATTTCATCAAGAAAAATTTTTGTCTTTCCGCCTACACAAAGCCCCGAATGGGCAATAAGTTTCAAATGTGTGTTAAGAAACTTTAAGTCATCAGGAGAATCTACATCGTACCAAATGGGTAACAACTCTAAAGACGCTCTCGCCCCCTTAAGTTTCTTTAAAGTTTCATCCAAAACATGTTTTGTTCCCCAAGCAACTCCACTAAACACCTCAGAAACCTTACCTGACATGGCTATCAGATAGTAACCTCCATCGGTACTTGGGCCCAACACTAAATCTTTTTCAGAAGCCAATGCCTTATTTATATATGAAACAGGCAAGGAAGGGCTGTCCGACCCAATGATAACAACCTTCTTATACCCCTCAGCAAATCGATCGACAAAAGCTTGACGCATTTTGTCCCCAAGGTCCTTTCCCTGCTGGGTAAAGAGATTCATGCCGAGACTCTCAATTCCCTCAAAGAATCCAGAATGATTGTCTGGAGAAATTCCCACGAAACATTTGGCGTTATCTACTTGTCGAATTTTTTCAAGACTATCTTCAACAAAGCAGGTATAAAGCTTTAGGATAGTTTCATCATCCAGCGAAGGACTTAACCGGGTTTTTACCTGACCTAAGATAGGGTCACGTGCAAACAGAATTACCGCGTTATCTTTATTTTTGTCCATCCCTTTATTATATCGTCTTGGGCAGGGAATGGCTTTTAATGAGATAAAACCCTACCGCGACAAAGAACTTTAACCAATTACTCCGCTACCCAGTGGGTCAATAAGTCAATATCCGATAAGCTAAAAACATCTTTAAGCCTTAAAAGACAAATCCCCAAATTGCATTCTCCGGCGAAAAGGTTGACTCAACACAGAAAGCCTAATAAAATTCAATTATTACTTCTTTTTCCTCGTATACGTTAAGGAAACTTCACTATCCACGATTTAGATCTTTCGCTATTCTACTGGATCAACCAGCATTTTCAATCCCCAATGATGGATAAGTTTATGTTGTTTGTTTCCATCAAGGAAAACTTCTATTTACCCATCCTTATATGTATTGTTGCTCTTCTAGGAATCGGCAAGTACCGAGGGTTCGCCTGCCTTATTGCAATCGGGATTACAATAGGTTTGACGGATTCAATAGGCCATTATATTTTAAAGGAAGGTATTCAAAGACTTCGCCCCTGTCATGTTATACCACAGGACATAGTAGGGCTTGTCAGTTGCTCCAACAGTTTTTCGTTCCCTTCCAACCATGCTGCAAATACATTTGCCGCAGCAACTTTATTGAGTCTTTGTTTCCGCAATATCGTCTTTATTTTTATGGTTTTTATTTGTGCGTTAATCGTTTGCTATTCGAGAGTTTACTTAGGAGTCCATTACCCGAGCGATGTTTTAGGAGGAATGATTTTTGGCAGTACTCTGGGCTTTCTCGGATATCAGATCTATAGCAGAATTATAAAATACATAAAACTCTAACCAGCCTTATCGCATGAGTTTAAGTAGTCAAAAAAAATTTCTTATAATCAAATTAAGTGCTTTAGGGGATATCGTTCACGCTTTGCCCGTTGCCCGGACCCTTCGCCAAACATACCCTCAGGCTCACATTGCATGGATGATCGAAGAACGTTACAAGGAGCTCTTACACAACAACCCTGACATAGACGAAATTATTCCCATCCGCATAAAATTCTGGAAGAAAAACTGGACTAGGGAAACCTTAAAGGAAATTCTCCATATTATAAAAAACCTGCGTCAACAAAACTTTGATGTGGTTTTTGACTTACATGGCCTGATAAAAAGTGGTGTTATTGCGATGCTAAGTGGCGCGCACATTAAGTCTGGATTTCACAGAAAAAACTGTAAGGAAAAAATCAGTTCAATCTTTTCTAATAAAAAAGCGCCTTATATGGCTGGCGGAATGCATGTTATAGATATGTACCTGAATCTGGTCCAATCTGCTTTGGAAATCCAAAACAAAGTAAAGCAATTTCCCCTTCCTGAAACTCGGAACCAAAAAGTGGAAGACTTTTTTCAACAGCACCCCGAGCTTACCTCCAAAAATATCATTGGTATCAACCCTGGAGCTGGGTTCGAAAGTAAGCTTTGGGAACTGGAACGATTCGCGCAATTAGCTGATCGCATAACTGTTGAACTTAACTGCTCTATACTATTGACTTGGGGCCCAGGAGAAGAACACAAAACTAAACAAATCGCAGCATCTATGAAACAGAAATGCTGGGTCGCACCACCTACTTCCATTCAGGAATCTATAGCCCTTTACAAGCACCTAATACTGCTGGTAAGTTGTGACTCAGGGCCGCTTCATCTATGCGCAGCATTAGGCATCCCTACTGTGTCGATATTTGGGCCTACCGATCCTGCGCGAAATGGGGCTTACGGGTTGAATCACCAAACCGTACATAAAGTGTTGGCCTGCAGTTTCTGTTGGAAAAGAAAGTGCCCACTGGGAACCAACGAATGTATGACACAAGTCACTGTAGACGAAGTGTTTGAATCTGTTCGATCCAACCAGAAAAGTAATATGTAAATTAAGCGAGGTGGTTTTATGGCAATTGACAAAAATTTATTGGATATTCTAGTTTGTCCAAAATGCAAGGGTGACCTTGAATTAAGCACCAACGAAGATAGCCTCAACTGTAAAGCTTGCAGTTTAAAATACCCTATTAGAGACAATATACCTGTTATGCTTATTGACGAAGCCCTTCCATTGGACTAGCGGCAACCATCAAAATTTTAAAACCAGCAATCGCTACCTCCGAATCGGACACCGCTCTGTAATAATTGAATTCAAGCATGAAAAAATTCCTACGATCCATCGAGCGTCAAATAAAAAATAGTCTCTGGATATTATTCGGAGTATTTGCCAAAAAAAAGGTCCCCTTGGCTCCTTTGCCTCTTGATTTTTCAAAAATTTCCAATGTGCTTGTAGTCCGCTCAGACCGATTGGGGGATGTCATACTGTCAACACCGGTTTATGAATCTTTAAAAACCTCTTTTCCACATTTAAAAATTACAGTGATGGTAAACCCTATACAAGGGGAGGTCCTGGAAGATAACCCTAAAATTTATAAAATTATTAGAATCCGACGTAGACAATTTTGGCGTGTCATTCTTGATTCCCGCAAAGAAAAATTTGATCTGGCTATCACACTAAATAAAAAATTCAGTGCTACAGCAACATTCTTCACTTTGTGGTCTAATGCTAAAGTAATGGCTGGTTATTCCCACCCACAAAATCCATGGAAATATAATATACGGCTTCCGATCGAAACTGTCCCCCAACATGAAATCGAAAACAATTTAGCGCTGCTTAAGTATATGGGGGTACCGCAAATAATCTCACAACCTAAAATCTACTTTAACGAAAATGAAAAAGTGAAAATAGGGGAGATCATGAACTCAGGTAAAAGAGAACGGCCTCTTATTCTCGTTAAAACAGGAACTCGTATTGCTGAATGGGGCTGGCAATGGGAAAAGTTTCAGGCTGTAATAGAACAAACCCTGACAAATAAAATCGCTGATATCTGGTTAATTAATGGGCCCGGGGAAGAAGCAAAGCTGAAATCCCATATTGCGGAGATGAAGCTCCAGCCCCGACTATTACCACTATTAAAAACAAAAGAACTTGCGCTTCTGATACAACAATGCGATCTTCTTTTATGCAACCACACAGGCATCATGCATTTGGCTACTGCTGTTGAAAAACCCGCCTGCGTAATATTCAAGCATGGAGAAATTCAACGTTGGGGACCGAGACACAAGAAAAGTGTGGTTCTTGATGACAGATACCAGAATAATTTAACACCCAAAATCGTTATAAATACACTCAAAGAAATTTTGAGAACCTAAATGGAAATAAAATGGCCAGCGAACAAAATAAAACTTTATCCAAACCTAAAATAGCCACTGGAGGTTTGATTTTTGAGGAACCAATTGTTTTTGAATTGGGGTCCCCTGGGCGCAAAGCCTATTCCCTAGGCGCCTGTGATGTTCCAGAAATCGAACTAGAAACACTACTACCCACCGATGAAATTCGTGCTCCAATTAAAGAACTGCCGGAATTAACCGAACTCGATGTCGTTCGTCACTATACAAGGTTGTCGCAATGGAACTTTAGTATCGATACCAATTTTTATCCATTGGGGTCATGCACCATGAAGTACAACCCAAAATTAAACGAAACCCTAGCACGTTTGCCAGGCTTCGCAGGACACCATCCCATTTCCGCAGATGAAGACTCGCAGGGAAGTTTACAACTTATGTACGAGCTACAAGAGTGCCTTAAGGAAATAAGTGGAATGGATCATGTCAGCCTGCAACCCGCAGCCGGAGCCCAAGGTGAGTTCGCAGGTATGCTGATGATTCAGGCTTACCACACCGCAAAAGGCAATCCCCGGAAAAAAGTTTTTTTACCCGATTCTGCGCATGGCACGAACCCAGCTAGCGCAAATCTTTGCGGTTACAAATCAGTACAGATCCCATCCAACTCTGAAGGCCTTATTGATATTGACAAACTCGAAGCTCTCATGGATGAAGAAACCGCCGCTATTATGCTAACCAATCCCAACACATTGGGAATGTTTGAGAAAGATATTTTAAAAATCACCAAGATTGTTCATAACAAGGGAGGATTGGTTTATTGTGATGGTGCCAACCTCAATGCAGTAATGGGAATCGTTAAGATGGGGGAAATGGGAATTGATGTTTTACATATCAACCTGCATAAAACCTTCTCGACCCCACATGGCGGAGGTGGACCGGGGGCAGGGCCCGTCTGTATCAAGGATACTCTCGAACCTTATCTACCTAAACCAGTAGTGGAAAAAAAAGGTCATAAATACGTATTAAATAATAATCGGCCCAAAAGTGTAGGTAAATTGAAAGTTTTTAACGGTAACTTTGGTATGCTTCTAAGAGCATACGCATACATCCGCACTCTCGGCCCGGAAGGTATTCTTGAAGCCGCTCAATCAGCTGTCTTAAACGCAAACTATATCCGCGCAAAACTAAAGGACACGTTCCACCTGCCTTTCAATGGAGCCTCCCTGCACGAATGCGTTTTCAACGATAAAGGTCAGGGCGTCACAACGATAGACATTGCCAAAGAACTTATTGATCATGGGTTTCACCCACCCACTGTGTACTTCCCGTTAATAGTAAAAGGTGCCTTGATGATCGAGCCGACAGAAACCGAATCCAAAGAAACCCTCGATATGTTTATTGAGGCTATGAAATCCATCTCCAAGAAAGGCCATGAAGACCCAGAAAGTTTTCATGAGGCGCCGCGCCTACCAAAAGTATCACGTCCTGATGAAGCACAGGCAGCTCGCCTACCAAAATTAAAGTGGACAAGACAACCGGTTTAAAACTCCTGTTTTTTTGTATGCTCGTGCCTTAAAGGGATGATAGTTAGAAACCAATTAAAAACCCACTCACCAAAACCAACACCGCAGTGGTTATAATACCTGCTCCAATAAGGTTTAGGATCAACCCGGCTTTTGACATTTTTGGAATACTCACCCAACCGCTACCGAAGACAATTGCATTTGGCGGTGTCGCTACCGGTAACATAAACGCAAACGAAGCGGCCAACGTCGCTGGCACCATAAAATATAATGGATGAACAGTCGCCGATATCGCAGCCATACCAAGTATAGGAAGAATCATTGTCGTGGTCGCCGTGTTAGAAGTTAATTCCGTTAAAAAAGTAACCACAAGACAAATGGTAAGAACCGTCATCCACAACGGCCAATCAGAAACCCCCGTCAGTTTAGATCCAATCCATTTATCGAGTCCACTCACTCCAAAACCCGATGCTAGAGCAAAACCACCACCAAAAAGAATTAAAGTTCCCCACGGTGTTTTCGATTGCACTGTTTTCCAGTCCAAAGCAAACCATTCGGTTTTGCCGTTCAGGATGAGCCCTTTGGTGCCATTGACCGGAGCCACCAATAGTAGCAGACCCATGGTCATGGCAATGGTGGAATCATGCAAAAACTTTGGATTTTCAAATAGGTTCGACCAACCAGGAATTACCCACTCCCCTATCGCAATGGGTCGCCTAAAAATCCATAGAATTGCTGTAAAGCAAAAAACGGTTGCGACGATTTTTTCTGCCCAACTCATGGAGCCTAACTCATCAAGTTCTTTTTGAATGATTCTACTTTCTCCGCCTTCGATTTGGTTTATTGGAAAGGGTAAAACAAAACGACAAAGATAAATCCATGTTATTGGAATAAAAACCAAGACTATAGGGATAGCCAATATCATCCACTGAAAAAAACTTACTTCAGGGTTATCCGGATAAAGATTTTTGTAGAATCCTGCAAATACAATATTTGGTGGCGTTCCAATCGGTGTGCCGACCCCTCCAATACTGGCAGAATATGCAAGGCCCAACATCAATACGAGCCCAAATCCATTTTCGATCTTTTTTTGTGAATCAAAATTTCTATTTCCATTTAAAGAAGCATCTAAAGCGATCTGCCTTACCACGGCCATGGCTACGGGAAGCATCATCATCGTCGATGCCGTGTTGGAAATCCACATCGATAAAAATGCTGTTGCCATCATAAATCCGAGGACGATCCGTTTCGGTTCCGTTCCCATTACTGAGATGATCCACAGTGCAAGACGTTTGTGAAAATTCCATTTCTCCATGGCGAGAGCGATCATGAATCCACCCAGGAACAAAAAGATAAGATGATTGGCATAATTGGGAGCCACCTGTTTGCTAGGCAAGATGCCGAGCAATGGAAACAATACCAGAGGTAACAATGCTGTCACGGCAAGCGAGATGCCCTCACCGACCCACCATATGGCCATCAAGGCGACCACAGCGAACATGCGCTGCGCACTTTCTGTCATACCGTCAGGAAGTGGCATGAGCAAAATTCCGCAGAAAATAATAAACCCAGCTAAAAGCACAACAATCTGTTTTTTGAATGTATTTTCTATCAAGGGAGGCTCGTCAAAAAGGGTTCAACGAATTGATATTAACAGAGGGAAGATAAAAATCCTATCCAGAAGGGATGTGCAAACGCATCACTGGGAAAGAAGCCGTCTTATTACCATTTATTGTTCACAAGTCAGTGAGCAGCCGAATGCGAACCGGAAAGGATCTGGTTTATTTTGAGGGTGGAGACGATGTGGGTGTCCATTCCCAGTTGTGTGGGTGTGTAGCCCAATGCCAGAGCCACCAGTTGCGGTAAGTGCAGGATGGGAATGGATTGGTTTTTCTTTTGCAATAATTCGATTTCCGGTTGATAAGAATCGAGGCTCAGGTGACAGAGCGGACATCCAGTGGCAACGACATCGGCACCATGTTCGATCGCATCCTGCAATGCATTACCTGACATACCTAAAGATGCATCCTTGTTCATCATCACGATAGGAAAACCGCAACATTTGGTACGACTAGGATAATAAATCGGGGTTGCGCCCAAGGCTTCAAAGATATCTTCCATCCCTGTTGGGTTGTCTGGATTATCAAAGTCAGATCGTTCGGACGGACGCAGAACATAACAACCGTAAAAGGCTGCAACCTTTAATCCGGTCAAAGGACGCTTGATGCGAGACTTTAATCTTGCCATTCCCTCTTCGGTTGCCAGGATGTTAGCAAAATGTTTGATTCTTGTTTTTCCATTGTACTGATGCCCCCCCTCTTCGAGGATGTCGTTGACTTTTTCTTTATACTCTTTACTTTCGTTTAAATGTGCTTCGGTTTTTTTTAAGGTCCCCTGACAGGTTGAACAAATAGTGACAATATCCAAACCCTGTTTTTCAGCGATGGAGAACGAACGCGCGTTTAAAGCATCTGCCAATAGTGGGCTCTTTTCGGAAACCACTCCCGCACCACAACAGGACGCGCTTTTCATTTCTACAAAATCAAAGCCTAGGCCTTCCGCTGCTTTGGTTGTGGAGAGCATCAACTCTCGGGTCGCCCCTTTGGCGACACATCCGGTAAAAAGGGCAAACTTCATTGATCCAACTCCTTGAATATACGTTTTACATCACGAACCTCTTCAATAGAATGATGAAGGATTGGTGGAACTTTTCCTTTGAGTAACATTCTGAGCCCAACCGGAATCAAGCTGAGCAGTCCGGGGATATTAAAAATTCCCATCGACTCCACGGGAATTCTGTTTTCGTTTAGATTGCCGCTCCTCTTAACTGAATTAGTGAAGGACAGTGCGTGACGCGCACCATTATTGTTATGAACACCTTCCTCCAATGCCACGGTCATGATTTCTTTGATGCGATCGAAAGGACGTGCCGGTTTCGGGCAGCGTTCTACACATTCGGCACAATGGGTGCAATCCCAAATCCCTCCTGGCTCACTTAAGTCCTGTACGCGTTGCAGGGTTTTAGAGTCGCGGGAATCGCCGACAAACCGTTGCGCTTTTGCCAAAGCTGCAGGCCCGAGGAAATTATCATCCACTTCCAGAGTGTTGCAGTCGGAATAGCAGGCACCGCACATGATGCAAGTACTAGCGTCATCAATGACTAAAAACTCTTCCTGCGACTGACGTCTTTCTTTTACCGGTGGCTCTTCTTTTGGCTCCAGATAAGGTTTTATTTTATTCACTTTGTCCCAGAACGGTGTGAAGTCTACTACCAGATCTTTTACTGGTTTCATATTACCGAGAGGTTCTAAAGTAATAGTATCGTTGTTATCCACAAGGTGTTCCGCCTGTCGTTGGCAAGCCAGTAAGGCATGACCGTTTGACTTGACTGCACACGAGCCACAGATTGCACTTCGGCACGACATCCTATAAGAAAGGCTGCCATCAAGAGTCCACTTGATCTGGTTCATACAATCCAGGAGCGTGGCACCATCGGGAATATCCAGTTGAAACTCTTCGAAATAAGGCTCGGGCTGTTTTTCCGGATTGAATCGTTTGATTCTGAAAGTTGCCATCAATAAGTTCTTTCAGCAGGTTGATATTTAGTAATCACTACGGGTTTGGTTTTTATGACCAATCCATCTGGAGAATCGTAGACCATGGAGTGATACAAGAATTTTTTATCATCTCGCTTTGGGAAGTCAGTACGATAATGCCCACCACGGCTTTCCCGTCGTTCCAATGCGGCTGTGGCTATAATTACTGCCATACCCAACATATTTCCTAACTCCATAATTTCATAAATTTCTGTATTGAACAATTTTCCTTTATCCGTTACTTTACCTTTTTTGAACCGTTCCTGAAGCCCTTTGAGAGTTTCGATGCAGGTTTTAAGTCTTTGCTCATCGCGGAAAACACCGCAATGGGACATCATAATTTCTTTCATTTCGTCGCGAATCTGGTTGTAACTTTCGCTCCCCTCTCTTTGGAATATATCTTCAAATTTCTCTAAGACCCTTGCTTTTTCCTGTCCTTCATTAACATTGCCAAAGTCCCTACCTCTGGCATATTCGAGGACAGATTTACCTGCACGTTCACCAAACACCACTGCATCAAGGAGAGAATTGGTTCCCAATCGGTTGCCACCATGAACAGAAACACATGCACATTCACCTGCCGCAAAAAAACCATGCATCTTTGTTCCTTCAGAATCGAGGATAACGTGACAATTATTATCCACAGGAATACCTCCCATGGAATAATGTGCAGTGGGTTGAATAGGCAGAGGATCGGTAACGCAATCAATACCGAGAAAGTCGATTGCCAATTGTCGAATTTGCGGTAGGCGTTCCATGATTCGTGCTTCGCCCAGATGTCGAAGATCGAGATGAATACAATCTTCACCGTTGATGCCACGTCCCGCATCCATTTCACTTTGCTCTGCACGAGCCACAATATCGCGCGGTGCCAATTCCATTCTGGAGGGAGCATAAGTTTCCATGAACCGCTCGCCTTTATCATTGAGAAGGTAAGCACCTTCGCCACGAGCCGCCTCAGAAAATAAAATTCCTTGTCGGTATAACCCTGAAGGATGAAACTGCACAAATTCCGGATCTTCTAAAGGAATGCCAACCTCAAAAGCTGCCATCACGCCATCCGCGGTACTGGCAAAAGCATTTGATGTAATTTTAAATACTCGGCCATAACCTCCGGTACAAAAGACCACAGCTTTAGCCCGGATAACTTCGACTTCACCGGTTTGAATATTACTTACAATCACACCGTTACACTGGTCACCATCGATCACCAGAGAATGCATATACCACTCATTATAAATTTTAACGGATCTGGAGTTTTTCATCAGCTGCTCATGAAGAGCATGTAAAATCGCATGACCGGTTCGATCAGCGGAGAAGCAGGCGCGAGGCTTTGAATGACCACCAAAGCTACGTTGAGCGATCTTTCCTTCTGGGGTGCGACTGAAAACACAACCCATGTGCTCTAGCTCATAGATAATTCTGGGTGCCGCCTTGACATATTCCTCGACCGCATCCTGATCGTTTAGAAAATCACCGCCTTTGACGGTATCAAACATGTGTTCTTCCCAGCTATCCGGCTCAGAATTTCCAAGAGAAGCCGCAATGCCGCCTTGGGCTGCTCCAGAATGCGAACGGGAAGGATAAACCTTGGTCAATACGGCTACATCGAGTTCTTTACAAGCCTCAAGAGCGCATCGCATTCCTGCAAGACCAGCACCGACGATCACCACATCATGTTGAATCACTAAAGCACCTCAAAACGGGGCAAACATTTTAATTCCTTACCATGACAGAAAATAACTCATTGCCCTCATCGAGCCTTTGCTGTCATGATTTTCTCCAGAACCTCCACGACATGAAACCCATTGAAAAACCTAATAAAAATTAGTTGTATTCCGTTCGGAGAGGTTGTCAATCGGGGCCTTGGCCGGATATAAAATCAAGAAGGGATTTAAACACTTCCCCCCCTTTAAAGTCAAGCAAAATGAAATTGGGGTTGCAAAAGCTCAGTAAGCCGATCATAATAACTCATGCCAACGAGAATGAGTAGCAAACGATTGAAATTTAAGGCCCCCCTCCCATAAGTAAAAATGGCAATGCCTCATTAATCCATAAATCGTTTTCCCGTTGAAAAAAAGCTATGTCTAAACAGACCCGCAAAAATTTCTGCGGAATGGAGTATTCATTTGGAACTCATTAATTTTGAATCTATACCACTTCCTGAACCTGTTTTAAAAGGTGTTCGAAGTGCTGAATTCAAAACTTGTACCCCCATTCAGAGCAAGTCTCTTCCCATTACTCTTGCGCGAAAAGATCTCGCAGGCCAGGCGCAAACAGGAACCGGTAAAACGGCAGCTTTTTTGATTACTCTATTAACTCGGTTAATAGAGAATAAACCGACGCCTGCGGCAAAAGGAAAAGAAGGCCCTCGAGCTTTGGTTCTGGCGCCCACCCGGGAACTGGCCCGACAAATTGAGAAGGATGCATTATTGCTTGGAAAATATTGCGGCTTTAAATCAGCCTGTATCATTGGCGGAGTTGACTACGAAAAACAACGTAGCCTAATTAAATCAGGAGTTGACATTCTCATCGCTACTCCAGGAAGATTGATCGACTTTTACAAGCAGAGATTCTTTAGCCTGAAACGAATCGAAGTGCTAGTTGTTGATGAAGCAGACCGCATGTTCGATATGGGATTCATTCAAGACTTACGCTATCTTTTCCGCAGTTGCTCGCCCTACAATAAACGACAAACAATGCTATTTTCTGCGACGCTCAATTATCGAGTTATGGAACTCTGCTATGAACACATGAACAACCCCGTTAAAGTTGTTATTGAGCCTGAGAAAGCGGTTGTGGATGAAATAAAGCAGTCTCTTTTTCATGTTGGCCAACACGAAAAATTTAATCTTCTACTGGGACTATTAAAAAAGGAAGAAGGGGAAAAAGTTCTCATTTTCTGCAACACAAAGATTGAAGCGGAACAACTGGAATGGAAGCTAAATCATAATGGCTATAAGTCGGGCCAAATAAGCGGCGATCTTCATCAAAAGGCACGAATAAAAGTATTAGAAGATTTCCAAAAAGGAAACATTTATATTATGATCGCTACCGATGTTGCATCGCGTGGATTACATGTCGATGATATTACCCATGTTATAAACTACGATCTTCCGCAAGATGCAGAAGACTATGTCCATCGTATTGGCCGAACTGCCAGGGCTGGGAAAAAAGGTACCGCTATCACCCTTTGCTGTGAAGACTTTGCGCAACATTTAGAACGCGTCGAGGTTTATCTCAAAAAGAAAATACCCGTGGCTTGGGCAGAAGAAGAACTATACCTGGAAGAAAAATTAGGGGCCCCACCAGCAAGAAAACGTCGCCGGCCGACAGCAACCAAAGCAAAAACCGATTCCAACAATCGTCCTCGCAATGGCAAGGGAATGCAACGAAGACGCCCTCAATCAAGAACACGCTCTACAACCTAACAACATTAAACCGATCCAATTATTTTTTGTAATTCTTTTTCATCAAGAACAGTTATTTTAAGTGCTTTTGCCTTTGCTAATTTCGAGCCTGCATCTTTTCCTGCTACAAGAAAATCCGTTTTCCCCGAAACTGAGGATGTGACTCTTCCCCCCAATGATTCAATTTTTTGCTTAGCTTCATTCCGGGAGATATTTGATAAAGTCCCTGTAAGTACAAATTGCTTTCCAATCAAAACACCCTCTTTTCTTGCTTCGCCCTGCTCTTCTACTAAGACTCCCATGTTAGAAAGATTTTCTATATCTTGTAAATTAGTTTTCTGGTCAAAAAAACTTTTCAAGCTTTCGGCTATAACTGGGCCAATCTCAATTACAGATTCGATATCTTCGTAAGGTGTTGTTCTAAGGTTTTCAATAGACCGAAAAGTTTCTGCAAGAATGGAGGCGGCTCTTTGTCCCACATGCCGCACTCCTAATCCAAAAAGCAATCTAGCTAAACCTGCTGACTTGCTTTTTTCTATTGCATCTATCAGATTTTGTGCAGATTTTTCAGCAAGCCGTTCAAGACTAGCTACTTCATCCTGTTTTAGAGTATACAAATCAGAAAAATTTTTAACACGGCCCGACTCCACCAATTGGGCTATTACAGCTGGACCCATATTGTCTATATCCATGGCATTGCGAGAAGCAAAATGCTTAAGGCGCTCTTTCAACTGCGCCGGGCATGTCGCATTGATACACCTCCAAGCTGCTTCTCCTTCGGGTCTGAAAATTTTCATCTGGCACTCAGGACAAACGGTCGGCATTTTAAATGGTGCTTTCCGTTTAGCCTTAGGATCAACCAAGCGGACAACTTTAGGGATGATCTCTCCCGCCTTTTCTATAACAACTCGATCACCGACCCTTATGTCTTTTCGTTTGATTTCGTCTTCGTTATGCAATGTAGCGCGACTAACAGTAGATCCCGAAACAAAGACCGGCTCTAAATATGCAACAGGAGTAATGGAACCCGTCCTTCCAACCTGACATACGATTTCCAAAATCTCTGTTTCTACTTGTTCGGCTTCATATTTATAGGCCACCGCCCATCGTGGGAATTTAGATGTGTTCCCTAATTTTTTTCTATAGGCTAGAGAGTTGAGCTGAATAACTAAACCATCTACTTCATAATCTAAATTATTCTTTTTTTGTCGCCATTCTTCGATGACAGCAATTGTTTCTTCAAAATTGGAACACAAACGATTGTGTTCATTTATTGGAAACCTAAGAGACGCAAGTATTTGCTGCAACTCAAAATGAGTCTTGCAAACATTATTATCCATAAAACCTACCGTATAAATAAATATTCCCAGCTTTCTCGAGTCGGTAATGGAGGGATCCAGCACCCTAAGAGCTCCTGCAGCAGCATTTCTTGGGTTGGCAAAAGGAGATTCCCCCTTCGTTTCCCGGATCGCATTTAACCTTTGGAATTCTTTTATCGGCATATAGACTTCGCCACGCACTTCGATTTTTTTAAAAGGTTCCGATGAAATTTCAAGAGGAATTGAACGAATAGTTTTCAGGTTTGCTGTAATGTCCTCACCCTGTTTTCCGTCTCCGCGTGTAGTACCACACACAAGTCTTCCATCTTCATAGGTAAGTGCTACAGCTAATCCATCAAATTTCAACTCAACAATATATTCAATGGAATCCTCTGCAACATCTGGTAGACCTTTTATTATGCGTTTGTGAAATGCACGTACCTCATCCACATTGTAAGTATTGTCCAGGCTGAGCATTGGGGTCGGATGCGTGATTTGCCGAAATCGTTGCTCTACTTTCCCGCCAACACGCTGGGTAGGGGAATCAGGCGTCACCCATTGCGGATATTTGCTTTCTAGTTCTTTAAGACGGTGATAGAGAGAGTCGTATTCCCTATCAGAAATGCTAGGAGAGTTTTTGACGTAATAATGATGGTCATGCACATGTATCGTTTTTCTTAATGATTCAATTTCCTTTTTATCCGCTTCTTTCATTTTAAGGTTCCAGCGTCACATAATATCCCTGCCGCCCTCTTTGTACCAGCAGCAAAATACGATCTGGGTTATTTAGATTAGCGATGGATTTATTATAATCCTCTTCAGTATCAATACGATCTTGATCCACTTGCCGGATAACATCTCCTGGGCCAATTCCTATTCTATCGCTAGCACTTTTAGATACTACATTAACGACCACCATCCCTTTGCTGGTTCCCAAGCGATTTCTCCTAGCAAAATGTGGGTTATTTTGCTGAACCTGTAGACCTAGCCAGTCACGCGTAAACTCTGCAACATACTGTTTTGGAATTGAGATAACTTGGACATCGACCTCTAGGTTTTTCCCATTTCGCAAAATTGAAAAGCGAACTTTATCGTCGACAGCATAAGAAGCCATTCGGGCATGAAAGTCAGATTTGTTTATCACTTCGTGATTTTCAATTGCCAAAATTATATCGCTGCGCTTTATCCCTGCAACCTCTGCTGGGCTTTTCCGAGCAATACGAACCACCAACACCCCTTTTTTTCGATCGAGTTGAAAGTGGCGGGATAGTTGCGCATCCATTCCCTGTACCGATACTCCCAACCAACCTCGTCGCACTTTTCCAAATCGAATCAGTTCATCAACAATTCGTTTAGCATCGTCAATGGGGATGGCAAAACCAATGCCTTCTGCCTTATGGTAAATGGCCGTATTTATACCAATTAAGGATCCATTGATATTTAAAAGAGGGCCACCACTGTTCCCGGGGTTGATAGATGCGTCCACCTGAATAAAATCGCTGTACACCTTATTTTTATCAACTCTTATATTTCTATTTAAGGCACTGATTATTCCGGTCGTCACGGTATGGCGCAAACCAAATGGGTTTCCAATGGCAAGAACTTGTTCGCCTATCATCAAATCGTCAGAACGTCCCATTGGGATAAAAGGTAAAAACTGATCGGAATCTATTTTAATAATTGCAAGATCAGATTTCATGTCCGCCCCTATCACTCGCGCCTTAAACTCCCGTTTATCACCCAAAGCCACATTAATTTCTGATGCCCGTGCCACGACATGCTCGTTGGTAATAATATATCCTTCTTTATTTATAAGGACTCCTGAACCCAGACTTTTTTTATTGTTTTGATTTTGTGAAAAGAAATCGTTAAAAAATTGGTCAAAAATATTATTTCCAAAATTTCTAAAAGGATTACGAGGGGAACGACCCGTTTCAGAGGTATAAATATTTACAACGGCGGGGCTTACTTTTTCTGCAGCGACAACAAGGGGTGTTCTGCGCTTATTTAACTCCCTTGCCAGACCGGAGGACGCATCAAGCAAAACGAAACACAAAAAAAACCAAAGCCAATAGATGCGCACGTTAATATAAAAAAGAAGTTATAAGTAATTTGTAGGGAAAGCCAGATAGTCTAGCTTTCCCTACTTTATCTTAGACAAGATATCTTCTATCCAACTTTAACAGCTATATAAATGGTTGTGCCCCCCCTTTTAACAAGAAATAGAACAGAATCACCTGTTTTTATAGAGCCCGATAAACGTTCGTAATCTTTCATGTTAGTGATGGGGTTACGATTCATTTCTGAAATAACATCTCCTCGGCGAATTCCAGACTCTGCGGCAGAGTTGCCTGGTGTCACATCAGAAACTAAAACACCCTGATCATCTTTTAACTGTAGGCTTTTTGCCAATTCCGGGGTAATCTCTTGAACTTGCATACCTAGGGGATCTGTTTTGGCCAATACAGTAGGTTGCTTGTCCGTAAGAGTTTCAATTTTTATACTCAAAGTTTTAGGAGAACCTTCACGGACAATCTCTACATTCACAACCGAATTGGGAGTTGTTGCGGCAACTATTTTTGGCAAGTCTTCCATATTTTTTACTTCTTTACCATCAAACCTTACAATGACATCACCCCGCTTGATCCCTCCCTTGAATGCTGGACCATCTGGTATAACATCTCCTACCAAGGCTCCTTCACTCTGATTTAGCCCAAACGATTTGGCAAGTTCAGGGGTAATTTTTTGAATCATAACTCCTAGCCAGCCACGGGTTACCGTTCCTTTCTCCTTCAAGTCTTTTAAAATTCCCTTTGCAATATTAATAGGTATGGCAAATCCAATACCCACATTACCACCGCTATTACCTGAGATAATCGCAGTATTAATTCCGATTACTTCACCTTCTATATTAATCAAAGGGCCGCCGCTATTACCAGGGTTAATTGATGCATCAGTCTGTATAAATTCATCATAGGGACCCGCGCCAATACTTCTTCCTAAAGCACTCACTACTCCTACTGTAACGGTATGGCTAAGACCAAAAGGATTTCCAATGGCCACGACCCATTCACCTACTTCAAGATGTTCAGAGCTTCCTAATCTCAAAAATGGAAATTCTTTAGGGGTATTTTCATCACGATTAATCTTAATTAAAGCAATATCAGTTTTAGTGTCAGCACCGATCAAGGTGGCGGTATATTCTTTTTCGCTACCCCCATCCTCCAGGCTAACGATGATCTCCTCCGCTCCTTCTATTACATGATTGTTAGTGAGGATATGACCTTCTTTATCTATTACAAACCCTGACCCCATGCCGCGTTTGGGTTTTTGGTTAGGTCGTTCCCCAAAAAACTTGTCATAAAAATCGCGAAAAGAGTCAGGTGAACGTCTCTGACCGGGACCTGGTCGGCCACCTCCAGGAGGACGAAAATTCCTGTGTGTTTTTTCTATTTTTGATTTTGTGCTGACATTTACCACTGCGGGATCCAGCTTCTTAGCAATATTCACGAATAAGTTGCTTGAGAGTGGTTGTGCAGTACTGCTCAATGCAAACGAATATTTAGGGGTGGAAATTATGGAAAAGATAAAAAGAAAAATTGTGCCGGCTGAACGAAAAAAAAGATGGAAAGATTTGTGCATTTTTATTAACCCTCAATTGTATAAACTTAAAATTTATTTTCGCATATAAAATATCCGTGTTTAGAAAATCGGCCTAAAAACACACATATATTATGATCAACTCTATCCGGTCGATATTAAACTGTAGTTAAATGACGATTAAATATTTTTAATCCAGGAAATAATCGCCCTATATTAATAATCCAACTTAAATAGCGGATATTTATAAGGGAAAAAAGAGTTATTAGTAATTATATAATGTTCTTTTTGCCATTTACAACCTCAAAACCCCCAGCACAAACTTCCTAACCATACTTTAACTTTGAAATTTAGATATTGACTCAAAATAACAGATAAATGATAATCAAAGACAGTATAGGCCATCCTGAAGGACTGCTACTTTCTGTTAACATGAGCACATTATAAGTCCAGCACGAAAACCAAGGGTTTTATTCGCAAGTATTTTGTGTTTATTAAATGTGAAAAACATAGTCGTATTCGGTTATGAATTTTTTTCTTTCCGCATTAGGTCTAATGATGGTATTCGAAGGAATTCCCTACTTTTGTTTTCCCAAAAAAGTAAAATCTTATGCACAAAAATTGCCAGAGATACCTGATTCTACATTAAGAGTAATTGGTTTTTTTTTAATGATGATAGGATTACTGGTTGTGTATTTAGGAGGTGCTAAAAATGGTTAAGTCTGCAGTGCTATCATTATTTTTATTGTTATTTTATGGATGTGCAGAATGGGATTTAGGGTTGGACGCTAAAAATGATAAGGCTCCACCACCCCCCCCTGTCCAGGTAACCGCCTACCCTTTTTCTGACATACCTATTCCTTCTGGTTTTTCTCGGGATGATTCCAAGTCGTTTATTTATGAATCGGGTTCAGGAGCAGTTAAAGTAGCAAAGATTATTTTTTCTGGTTGGGAAAATCTGGACCAAGTCATCACTTTCTACCAAAACGAAATGTTAAATAATGGGTGGACTCCCGGCCCCTCTATCAGGGATAAAATTTACATCCTGAATTATGATAAAGAAGGCTGGACCGCCACCGTTACCCTTAGTTCCAATTATGGAAAAACCATTATAGGAATTCAGGCCGGGCCTAAATAACCGGGTATTTTATGGCGAATAACTAACCATGCCCGACCAATTCCCAAAGCAACTACTACTTAATTTTCCTGCACATCCAGAATTTAATTTTTCAAATTTTGTAATTTCACAGGGTTCACGTTTCGCTTTTGAAGCAGCTAAGAATTTTTGCACCCAAAGTGAAACACTCTTCCATTCGCTTTTTCTATTTGGCCCAGAAAATCTAGGCAAAACCCATTTGTTGCTCTCTATCGGAAACCTTGTAGTAGAAAGAGGTGCACGTGCTATTTATATTAAAGGTGGAGATTTTAAAAAAAAAATAGGTGAAGGAAAATCCTTACAGGAGCAACAAACGCAATTATTGAATGTAGATTATTTTCTATTAGATGACGTTGAGGAAATGGCTTCATCTACTGCCGCTCAAGAAAAGCTGTATAACATCTACAACACCATTATTGACAATGGGGGCAAAGTTGCCTTCACAAGTAGTTCCTCTCCGGAAAGAATTAAGAATGCGGAAAATTATTTAACATCCAGATTTCAATGGGGTATGTTGGCAGAAATAAAATCCATAGATGATGAAACAACTTCTAAAATTATACAGAAGCTAGCCAATGATATTAGCCTGACATTGCCAAAAAGTATTATTAATTATTTATTAACACGAATTCCGCGAGACTTTATATCTATACAAAATGCGATTTCTACCATAAATCAAGAGTCTTATATTCAGAAAAAAAAGGTGACCTTACCTCTGGTAAAAGATGCCCTTATAAAATACCTTGACTAGTAAAAAAACTTGCAATATTGCCAGTAGCCTGGAGCGGTGGGCTGATGAAAAACCCGATTCTCCTGCTATTATAGAAGTGTCCAGTGGAAAGCAAAAAACCTTTAAAGAACTTGAGAGTGAAAGTAGTCTTCTGGCTTCGGGCCTTGTTCAGTATGGAATGAAACCAGGAAATCGGGTTTTGTTAATGATTCCCTATGGAATAGATTTTGTAATATTGGCTTTTGCTATGTTCAAGGCTGGCCTGGTTTCGGTGCTAATCGACCCTGGTTTGGGGAAAATAAATCTTCTTAAATGTATCAAACAAATACAACCACAGGGAATGATTGCTATTTCACTTGCGCATGCAATTAGAAAACTTATACCAACCATTTTTAAATCCATAGAACATAATGTAACCGTTGGCAAAAGATGGTTTTGGGGCGGAATCACTCTAAAGCAGTTACAAGGCTCAAGGCAAATGGGTTTTAAATTGGCCTCAATGGATGAGGAAGATGCTGCAGCAATTCTCTTCACTAGTGGTAGTACAGGTCCCGCAAAAGGTGTTTTATATACTCATGGAATATTCAACCATCAGGTAAGAGTTCTTCAGGAGCAATTTAATATTCAAAATGATGAAATCGATCTCCCCACATTCCCTCTTTTTGGTTTATTCAACAGTGGTTTAGGGGTTACAAGTATAATCCCTGAAATGGATGCCACTCGACCCGCACACGTGGAACCGAACAACATTATTGGTCCAATAAATGATTTTAAAATTTCCAGTAGTTTTGGATCGCCTGCTTTATGGGATACGGTTAGTCAATTTTGTCGAAATAAAAATATTCAACTTCCCACTTTAAAACGCATAATTATGGCCGGAGCCCCTGTTTCTGGAAAACTAATCAATCGATTTGGCAGCATTGTAACGGATGAGTGTAAAATTCACACCCCGTACGGAGCAACAGAAGCCTTACCAGTTTCCTTAATTGATCGACAAGAAATTTTAGAACAAACCTGGCAGTTCTCTAATAAAGGCGAAGGAATTTGTGTGGGGCGTGCAATACCTAAAGTTGAAATAAGAATAATAGCAATTTCAGACCATCCTATTTTGAAATGGGAAGAGGCCATCCAACTTACCCCAAATACGGTGGGAGAAATTGTCATCAAGGCCCCATGGGCAACCCGAACCTACTACAATCGAGAAGATCTAACAAAACTTGCCAAGATTAAAGATGGGAATTCATTCTGGCATCGAATGGGTGATGTGGGAAGACTAGATGAAAAAAATAGGCTCTGGTTTTATGGTAGAAAAAATCAAAGAGTGGTCACCGGAGTCAAAACCCTTTACACCATTCCCTGTGAAGCTATTTTCAATCAACATCCTGAAGTTAAACGTTCCGCCTTAGTAGGGATAGGCGCACGCAACAAACAGGAGCCGGTAATAGTTATTGAACCTAAAAACCCAAAAAGATTAAAATCGTCCGTGGTTCTAAATAAGTTTAAAGAAGAGCTATTAGAACTTGGAACAAGAACCACTCTCACACAGCCCATAAAAAAAATACTTTTTTATCCAAAATTTCCGGTTGATGTGCGGCACAATGCAAAAATCTACCGCGAGAAACTTTCACTTTGGGCAGAAAAGCAGCAATCAAACTTTAGAAATTTTTAGATAGCACAATGCCACCACCGCGGCTATCCGCCCTTGGATAGATTGTAAAGTGTTGACCTTTTTTATTATTGTGCAGTCGAAGGAGGGTTTTTGACGTGAAATAACCCAAAGCTGCACCAAAAAATACATCAGAAGCCCAATGCGCTTCATAATTGATCCTGGAAAGTCCTGTCAAAGTCGCAATTCCATATGATATGGGTTTTATGTAAGGAGTTTTTTCATATTCATTTGCAACAACTGTAGCGATGGCAAACGCAGTGGAGGTATGTCCTGATGGAAAAGAATTGGAGTTACGGTTTGTGCTGAACCCATCAAAACTGGTTGATGAATTTCCTGTTCGCGGGCGATGGCGTCCAAACGAATATTTGAGCACCGTTGTATATAAACCAGTAATAAGAAAACTTTCAGTTGCAATTAAAGCAGTTCGTTTGGCTTTTTCATTTTCATGAAAATGGCTTAAAAAATAAACCGTAGCCAAAGCGGGAACTGTAAAAGCACCATTTCCAAATGGTTCAAATATATCCATCAATTTCTCTGTGTAAATACTTCGATTGTTTTTAAAAGCACTATTTATTTCTTCATCCAGAGCTATAAACATGCCTGTCCCACCCGCAATCCAGCCTGCCGTTACCCAGTCCGAGCGATCCCATATTAAAGGAGAACTTGCGGTATGGGCTATGTCTGAAAATATTCCTTTAAAGTAATCACGGTCCAACTCCATTTTGTTTTGTGGATCTCTCAGCTTTTCTTGTTTGCTCGGAGATGATGGATGCGGTTGACTATCCACAGGTTTCGACTCATTAATATTTAAGGAGAAATGATCTTTTTTTTCTTCAAAACTATTCTCAAAAAACTCAGACTCTAAAAGCTCGTCTGCATGAGACCACCCTTCCATAATCATAGAAAACAACAGGAAAAATGCCACGCCTACCAAATTACGTGAATTTTCTAGAAATTTAATAATAAATGACATA
>CAJWOD010000002.1 GCA_913044145.1 uncultured Nitrospina sp.
GGGAGCTTGGCAAATCCATTCATTTTCTGGAATATGAGATTTTTAACAAAGAATGCTTGGTCACCATAAGCCATTCCCAGATATTTTGAACGTAGATTTGCAAGACGATTAATAAGCCGCAGGCTCCATTTATCAGAAACAATACAAAGGGAGAAAGCCCCTCCGATTTCTTCGGAATTTTCCATAAAATGCGACATTTTTTCAAAACTAGCGGATTCGATGCGGCTGTCAGCATGAAGGAAAAGAAAAATATCACCAGTGGCAATTCGGGCCCCCGCGTTCATTTGCAGTGATCGGCCAGCAGGCCCGGTTATAATATTTTCTGTGAATTTGGCTGCAATTTCGAGGGTGCCGTCTTCGCTACCTCCATCACTGACAATAACTTCATGCGGCGAAAGTTGTTGTATATATGTTAGGGTCTCTTCCAAACATTTTGCTTCATTAAGTGTGGGGACGATGATTGAAATTTTCAAGGAATGATCCTTATAATTTAATTACGAAGTTAACTCCCTTATTCCGCGTGAGGGAAGATAGTAGTGGATTATTGCTAGAAAAAATTAGGATCTCAAATTAGAACAATAAATATTTTGATGGAGGTCGCTCCATCTTTGTAATCAAATATTAATATATTATAGAATTATGATAAAATTAAACCAGATCTCATTTTTTTTCTTTGCGCCCAGCTGGGTAAGGTAATTATGTTAGCTCATTTTATAGACTCTCGATCCTTTCAGTGTGGCTATTTTCAAGATCGCCAGTCACTCTTTGAAGAATATCTACTTGAAGATGTTTCGGAAGTGGAGTTCGAGTATTTGTTAGCGCACGGTATGCGACATTTCGGCGATTATTATTTCCGACCCCGTTGCCAAAATTGCTATTTGTGTATTCCTATTCGTGTGCGTGTCAATGAATTTAAAATGACGCGAAATCAAAAACGGGCATTGACCACATGCAAAAATATAAAAATGAAAATTGGTGACCCTGTATATTCTGAAGAAAAATTTAGACTATATCTAAAGCACAAAGAAAGATTTAATTCTTTGCAAGACGATGTGGAAGATGAGAAAAATTTTCGCATGTCATTTTATGTCAACACTCCATTCGGAATCGAGTTTGAATATTATCTAGATGGAAAATTAGTTGGTGTGGCCCTAGGGGATAAAACCTCTAAATCCTTTTCGGCAATTTATACCTTTTATGATGTGTCTGACAAGAAAATGAGTCTGGGTACCTACAGCATATTAAAACAATTAGAATATGCGAATCAATATTCTATGAAATATTTTTATCTTGGCTATTATATTGCCGAAAATGCTTCTCTGGCCTACAAATCTAGCTTTCGTCCTAATGAAGTTTATATGGGCAGGGAATGGCGTCGGTTCAGAAATGTCGCTGGAGATTATCTAATTTCCAAAAAAAGACTGCAATGGAAAAATTCTGATCTGTTGGTCAAAGCGGCTTCTGCTAGTGTGACGTTAGACTCTCTATAAATAGCTAAGTGCTGAAAAAACTCTATTCAGAATCCATGAAATTCTATTTTGTTTTAGAAATCTTGGATTGTCGACACTCTTTTTCCCGATGAAGGTTAAAGAATTCCGGTGTAAACGAGAATCATCCAAATCACGAGAAGGATGTTAAAAGCCACCCCAACATGAAAGAATATATTGAAGAATTTAGTGTGGCTGTATTCGTAATCGTTTTTATTTTCTTCTGTCATAATAGGTCAATCCATTACCAGAGTGGTCAAACGTTTTGCTAGTTCTGAGCTGCGAATCACTTTTCTTATGGGGCGCTCTATAAAATTAAGACTCATATAAAGCCTCTCTAGATTCAAAAAAGTTTGTGATTCAGAAATGGCTTGTCCCCCTTCATCTCTTATTTCGTTTCGCCAAATACTCAACGCACTAAGATTTTTAAGATAAGGCGAATTGGCTATTGCAATTGCTCCCGCATTGCCCATTTTGTTGGAGCATAAATATAGTTTTTCAAGCTCCGCCAGATGTTTACTTTCAGCAAGTGCTACGATGCCTTCATCCCCTATAGCTGTGCTGTCGAGGTGGAGAGCTTTCAGGCTGGGCCATTTATTGGATGCGGCTATGGAGCGTGCGCCTTCTGGTCCAATAGGGTTCGAATCGAGAAAAATGATCTCCATATTTTTCAGGTTTGGAGATTCGGCTAAAGCAGCCGCGCCTACAGGGCCGATATTGTTAGCTTCCAACATGATGCATTTCAAATTTTTTAATAGATCAGATTTAGCAATGGATTTTGCTTCTTTGTCCCCGATGATATTGTGGTTTAGGTAAAGTGAAGTTAAGCCTGTTAAGCATTTTACCTGACAGAGCATTTCAATGGCTTCACCACAAAGTTGATTTTGACTGAGATAAAGTTGTTCCACCCTAGACAACTCTTTGCTGGCGGCTAAAAGGCGTAACTCTTCGATGCCAATATTTTTGTCTTCCAAGTCTAAAAGTTTGCCATCGTCGACAAGATTTGCCGATATGGTATGTTCAAAGCTCACGTCTTCCATTGGGAAACATCCAGAATAATATTTTAATGAATAACTTATTACTCTAATGGATTTTATTTGAAAGATCAAACCTAGGTTTCGTTTATAATGTTGCTTATATTAAAGATTAAAAGAGGTTTTTATGATTATAGGTATTCCAAAAGAAATTAAGATCGATGAATATCGCGTCTCCATGACCCCGGCAGGGGTGCATGATCTTGTGGGTCATGGGCATAAGGTGTTGGTAGAAGACAAGGCTGGGGAGGGCAGTGGTATTTCCAATCAGGATTATTTGGAACAAGGTGCTGACATTGTTTCCAGGGATGACATTTTTCTCCGCGCAGAAATGATCGTGAAGGTTAAAGAGCCTATTGCAGAAGAATATTCGAAGCTACGAGAAGGACAAATTTTATATACATATTTGCATTTGGCTCCCGCACCTGAATTGACTCAGGCTTTGCTTGATAGAAAGATAATAGGCATTGCTTATGAAACTGTGCAGTTAAAAGATAAATCCTTGCCTCTACTCGTTCCTATGAGTGAGGTTGCAGGGCGAATGGCGGTACACGAAGGCGCGAAATATCTTGAACGCGAAAATGGCGGACGCGGCATTTTGCTAGGCGGGGTTCCCGGTGTTGACCCGGGACATGTGGTCATTGTTGGTGGTGGAGTTGTCGGCGCCAACGCTGCAAAGATGGCGATCGGTACTGGCGCATCAGTAACATTACTTGATATTAATTTGCCACGATTACGCTATCTCGATGATATTCATGGAAGTAGATTGAAAACTTTGATGTCGAACAAATTTAATTTGAGAGAATCGTTAGGTACAGCAGATCTGGTTATAGGCTCGGTGCTTAATCTCGGTGCGCGTACACCTAGGCTCATTACCCGCGAAATGTTAAAGGAAATGCAGCAGGGATCAGTGATCGTTGATGTTGGGATTGACCAAGGGGGAATGCTCGAAACTTCTCGTCCAACAACACACAGTGATCCGATTTTTGAGGTGGAAGGGGTTATACATTACTGCGTTGCCAATATGCCAGGAGCGCTGGCACGGACTTCAACTTTTGCGCTCACCAACGCGACTTTCCCTTACGCTTTGAAACTAGCAAATGAAGGTTACAAGAAAGCCATGTCTGATGATGCCGCATTACGAGGAGGACTCAATGTTTGTCTCGGTTCGATCACTCACCCCGCCGTAGCAACTGCGCTTGGTAAAGAGTTTGTTAAACCTGAAAAATTTTTATAAATTGATTATCTAAAATCGATCTAAAGTTCTTTTTGGGTTCCTTTAAAATTGCAAAACAGGCCTGGTCGACTAAGTTTTTAAGCCTGTTACTGCTTGGGTTTAATTGATTTATTTGTTCTTATTTGTGCTGGTTGATAAAAGTATTTTAAACTGCTATTAAATAGCATTATGAGCAATTTTGTTCACCTGCATCTTCATACGTCCTACAGTTTGCTCGACTCTTCCATTCGCCATGAACCTTTAATCAAAAGGGCGGCTGAGTTTGGTATGCCTGCGGTTGCCATGACAGACCACGGCAATATGTTTGGTGCTATTGAGTTTTACAACACCGCCAAAAAAAACAATATAAAACCCATTCTTGGCTGTGAGGTGTATGTTGCTCCTGAGAGTCGTCATGAAAAAAAATCCAAAGACAATTTACGCGATGCCTCATATCACCTGATTCTGCTTTCGGAAAACGAAAGGGGATACAAAAACCTGTTACGCCTCATCACCAAGGGATATCTGGAAGGCTTCTATTATAAGCCGCGTATTGATAAAGAACTACTTGCAGAATATTCTGAGGGGTTAATTGCCTTGAGTTCTTGTGTTCGGGGAGAGGTGGCACATAATGTCAATCGCGAAAATATTCCGCGAGCCACCAAGGTTGCGAGTCAATATGCGGAGATCATGGGTCCGAATAATTTTTTTCTCGAACTACAAAATCACGGACTGGAAAACCAGAATCACATCAACAAGGAGATCATAAAAATTGGGAGAAAACTTGGCATTCCCATAGTTGCGACAAATAACTGCCATTATTTGGATAAAGAAGATTTTCGTGCGCATGAGATTCTTCTTTGTTTGCAAACAGGAAAAACCATTACCGATCCTTATCGAATGCAATATCCGGCGTCCGAATTTTATTTTAAGTCTCCTCAAGAGATGGTGGAGTTGTTTAAGGAAACACCGGAAGCCATCACCAATACCCTCAAGATTGCTGAGCGTTGTGAATTGGAATTAGAGTTCGATAAACTTAATTTGCCAGATTATCCGGTACCAGAACCTTATACGTTAGAAACATATCTGGAAGAAATATCACATGAAGGACTTATAGAAAGATTTAGAGAGTTAGACCGGTTAGGAATCAATTTTGATAAAATCACCTACGAAAAGAGGTTAGACGAGGAATTGGGTATTATCAAACGAATGGGATATCCCGGTTATTTCCTGATTGTGTGGGATTTCATTAAATATGCGAAGGAAAAAGATATTCCTGTTGGGCCGGGTCGAGGTTCCGCGGCGGGCAGCGTTGTGGCTTATGCTTTGAGAATTACCGACATTGATCCAATGCAATACGGTCTACTGTTTGAACGTTTTTTGAATCCAGAACGGGTAAGTATGCCGGACATCGATATTGATTTTTGTATGGATGGACGTGATGACGTCATTAAATATGTAACGGAAAAATACGGTGGAAACCAGAACGTGACGCAGATTATCACCTTTGGCAGTATGAACGCTAAAGGGGTGATCCGTGATGTGGGTCGAGTGCTGGATATGACCTATGGCGAGGTTGATAAGCTTGCCAAGCTGGTGCCGAACAAATTGAATGTCACTTTAGATGACGCATTCAAGGAAGAAAAACAGTTCGCCAAACTGCGTAAGGAAAATTCCAAAGTTGCAGAGTTGCTCGATATCGCCAAGAGTCTAGAAGGGTTGCCGCGCCATTGTTCCACCCATGCGGCTGGAGTTGTGATTTCATCAAAAGCGTTGACCGAATTTTGTCCTCTTTATAAGGGCGGTAATGACGAGGTGGTGACGCAGTATGCGATGGCCAGTGTTGAAAAGCTGGGTCTGCTAAAAATGGATTTTTTGGGACTTCGCACGTTGACTGTAATTCAAAATGCATTAAATCTCATCAAGCAATCTCAGAATAAAGATTTGGATATCAGTGTGATTCCTTTGAATGATCCTGCGACCTTCAAACTTTTATCCCATGCGAGAACTCTGGGTGTTTTCCAGTTGGAAAGCTCTGGCATGCGTGATCTATTAAAGAAATTAAAACCGGATTGTTTTGAAGATATCATTGCTTTGCTTGCCATGTATCGGCCTGGTCCTTTAGAAAGCGGAATGGTCGATGATTATGTCAAACGTAAGCATGGGACAATGGATTTGAAGTTCGATCTACCGCAACTACAAGACATCTTGAAAGAAACTCAAGGAGTGATTCTTTACCAAGAGCAGGTTATGAAGATCGCCAGTGTTTTAGCTGGTTTTAGCCTAGGAGACGCCGATTTATTGCGTCGCGCAATGGGTAAAAAAAAGCCTGAAGAAATGGCCGCGCAACGTGAAAAGTTTATGGTTGGAGCAGAGGCCAATAAGATCAATTCTAAAAAATCGAAGAGAATTTTTGATTTGATGGAAAAATTTGCGGGTTATGGATTCAATAAGTCTCACAGTGCAGCCTATGCTCAGATTTCTTATCAGACGGCCTATCTCAAAGCACATTATCCGTTGGAGTTTTTTGGCGCATTGATCACAAGTGATATGGATAATACCGATAAGGTTTTGCGCTATATCCACGATTGCCGCGAGATGAAAATAATGGTGCAGCCACCGGATGTGAATTTGAGCGACCGTGACTTTTCGGTTTCAGATAACAAACTCGTTTTTGGATTGGGTGCGATCAAAAATGTCGGCAGTAAAGCTATCGATAATATTATTGAGGCTCGTAAGGAATTAAAAAAGTTTAATTCATTGAGTCAGTTGTGTGAAAGCGTAGACCTACAGCTTGCGAATAAACGTGTGTTTGAAAGTTTGATTAAAAGCGGTGCTTGTGATTCCTTCGGGCAGAGCCGAGCAAAGATGTTTAAAGAACTTCCGGCTTCCATGGAGCAAGGTCAAAAGAAGCAACGCGATCAGCAACTGGGTCAATCAAGCATGTTCGATACCTTCGCAGAAGATGTTGCGCCTGAGCAAGGTAACGGAAATCATATTGAAGAGTGGAACGAAGCCGACCGATTGAAGTTCGAAAAGGAGAGTATTGGATTTTATATCACTGGTCATCCTTTGGACCAGTTTACCAAAGATCTGGTTTGGTTCACTAATGCTACTTCGGCATCGGTTGAGGAATCGGGCAGCAGCAAGAACGTCAGTATTGCGGGTATACCTATAAAACATCTTCCAAAAACCACTCGCAAGGGCGATAAAATGGGAATAATTACCCTGGAAGATTTGTATGGATCGATTGAAGTGATTTTATGGCCTGAAATTTATGCGGAGGTGGAGTCCGTTTTACTTGCCGAAGAACCCATTCTTGTAAAAGGGGAGGTGGACTCGGAAGGCAATATGCCAAAAGTCATCGCCAAGGAAGTGTTCCCATTGATTCAGGCAAAGCAGAGGTTTCAGGGCAAGGTGATGATCCATTTTCGTACTTTGGGCCTGGAAAAGGAAACGCTTTTTGCTGTTAAAGAAATTTTGGCTGCAAATAAAGGTAACAACGATACAAGGTTACATTTTATTTCTCCAGACAATAAGGAGCGAGTGGTTACGGTTTCTGAAGATCTTCGCATCCAGCCCTCCGATGAAGTAATCGCGCAAATTCAATCTTTGCTGGGTGAAGACGCAATTTTATTTGAATAAGTGTGGGCTTCGCCTGGTAGAGATTGACCAGTTTCTATAGGTTTAAAAAATTATAAAACAACTTATTTCCTTGAACTAAAATTTTTAATTAATTCCAATATCTTCTGTGAAATTATAGGAGCCTGTTTATCAGTCGAATGGAATGGAATTTTCAGAACTGTTGCATTTTTTGAAGTGACTTCAACGATAAAGGTTTTGAGAATACCAGCAAAAAGTCCAGGTAAGAAAAAAGAGGAATAAGTGCGAATGGAATCAATTTGATCCCATTCAATTGCAACTCTTGAATGACCAGGAAAATGTAAATTAGAATAATGTGCAGCTATGCCATGTATTCCTAAAGTTGAAAAATATTTTCTGGGAAACAAATCCCGCGATGAAGTCAGGAGTTTTAGTGCTTTACCCAGTGCCCACACCAAAAACAAACCTCCTGCAGAAATAAGTATTTGAGTTTGAATATCCAATGACCGGGTAGAAAAGATAATGAATATAAAATAACTAATAATGATCATGAAAAGAACTATTGGAGCCAGCATGAAAATGCCGTAAAATCCTGCTCCATAGAGAGGGAGTCCGCTGGGTGTTAGGATGGTTACGTCATTTTCCGTTGCCAAAATAGTATTCGAGGCAGCCTCCTCATCATGGTTGGCGATAAAGCTTAAACCTGCTTGGTAATCTTTTTTTACCCAGTTTTTCTGATTCATATCTTTAAAAGTTTATATGATAATGCTGGTTAAATTTTAAAACCAACTCTAACCTTTCAGTGGGTTTGCATGATACCCAAGGAAAAATGGAAGTTAAAGAATTTGTTACAAAATATTTTAGAGATGTCCTGCCTAATGGTCTGACTGTGGTTGCGGTAGAGATGCCTCATATTCATACTATGGAGGTTTCGATGTTTGTACGCGCTGGTTTGCGCTATGAAACCCCTAAAAATAACGGGATATCCCATTTTTTGGAGCACATGATGTTTCGTGGCAACAAAAAATATCCTAACTCGATTGCGTTAAACGTTGAATTCGAAAATATTGGACGCGATTTAAGAGCTTCCACATTGGGAGAGTATACTCAGTACGGGTTTAGTCCCCATGTGTCTAAACTTGAAAAAGGCTTGGAATTATTTTCGGAATTTTTTTCTTCTCCTACTTTTCCTGAGATTGAATTAGAGCGAGGAATTATTCTTGAAGAATATCTTGAAGAACTCAATGAAGAGGGAGTCAACGTTGATATAAATAATCAAGCCTGTCAGCTTCTATATCCTGACACACCTATGGCATGGCCTACGATTGGAACGGAAGATACGATCAAATCCATTAAAACAGAGATGTTAAAAGATTATTTTAATAGACACTATGTGCCCGGCAATATGGTGCTGGCATTTGCAGGTCCAATCAAACATGAAAACGTATTTAAACTTTCTAAAAAATACTTTTCTGTTTTAAAGAATGGAGTGGAACCCTTTCCCAAAGATCATTTTATTGGAAGTATTCAGGAAAAACAGGAGGCGCCGGGACTTCATTTTCAAGAAGATTCTGATAGTCAAATAGAACTTCAAATTTGTTTTCGTTCTTGTTCTTATAACGACCCTGATTTTCTGGTTTTAGCTTTGATAAGTAGAGTATTTGATGACGGGTTTACTTCACGGCTTCAAAGGGTATTAAGAGAAGAGAGGGGATTGGTTTACTCTGTTGAGTGTCGGGCTACGAGCATGTCGGATCTTGGGACCATAGATTTTGATGTTACCATGCGTCCTGAAAAAGTCGTGGAGGTGACAGATATTCTATTAAAGGAAATAAAAACTTTTTCCAAGGAAGGGCCAACGGAGAAGGAACTTAATCATATTAAAAAGAGATATTTTTTTGAACTCGATTCAGAGCTTGATGATCCATATAGACAAGTGGTTCGTTATGCATTTCCTCATCTTTATTCTAGGGAAATGTCTATGGAAGAAGAAAGAATTCTTATAGAATCTATTACCACAGAAAAAATAATGGAAGTGGCTAAAAAAGTTTTTGAACCCTCAAACCTAAACCTTATTCTTGTTGGACCCTACACACCTCAGTTAAAATCCCAAATTGAGCGATTGATACAACAATTCTAGTCCCAAAAAATAAAAATGTGTTTTTCGAAAAATATCTTTCCTGTTCTTAGCATTATATTTTTATTTAGTAGTTTAGGTTGTTCTACAAACATTGAGGGTTGCCTGGAAGAAGGAAGTTGTGGACCCGCAATTAAGGTTTTAGATTTTCAGGGAAGTTTCCCAGATGACCCATTTGATACTTTCTGGGACAGCAGACAGGCTCCTATTCCAACTTCGATTGAATTGGGACCGCAAATGATTACCAATCCTAAGTGGCCGAATCCTTCTACCAAGAAAGTTTTAATTCGAGCTGGAAAAAATAAAAATAAACTTATTATCATGCTTGAATGGAGTGACAAATCTCGAGACGGTAACTTTGACCATTCCTCCTTGTATGTAGATCGGGCTGCAGTGATGTTTCCTGTAGAAGCAGATAATGAACCACCTTCTATAACGATGGGAGAACCGGGTGTGCCTGTGAATATATGGCAATGGAAATCCATTGGAGGTGAAAAGGGCCAACCTGGCGTTAAAGAAAAAGAAGCCTTGGCCTATCAGACAGTGGAGGATCTTAATGCAGAAGGTTTCAGTACATTGACTTATCAAAGTCAGCAAAATATAAAAGGGACTGCATTATGGAAGGATGATAGATGGCGTTTGATCTTAAAGCGTGATCTTGTAAATGGAGACCGTAATGATGTTCAATTTCGACAATCAGTTTTAATGGCAGTGGCGGTTTGGAATGGTTCGAACAGAGAGTTGAATGGCCAGAAGGGATTAGCAGGTTGGATGTTGTTACAATTTAGTTGATGGAATTAGCTTTTCCGTATTTTTTTTCTAGGTTTGTTTGAAACTTTTTCCACGGGGCTTGGAGAGCAGGAACCAGTTTTTCTTTTAATTCATTCGGAACGTAATTGATTTTTTTAACGGGCCAGTCCTCTACATTTCTTATATCCAGGTTTTCTTTTTTATAAGGCTCTAATAGGGCTTCTTCAAACCCATAAACCAGGGCCGATGAATATACAATATGGTACTGCTCTTCTATGATTTCCTCAGTATGCATACCTTTAATAAATTTTTCGAATAGAGTATTGATGATTGGCTCCGCATGCTCAACAAATTCGGAGGTTAAGGCTGGGCGCAGTGTAATATAAGTGATCAGCACGTCTTGAAGTAGGAACTTTAACTCTGAACTTTCCTTTTTTGGCGGCCGAGTATTTATATTTAAAAGTTCTTTCAATGTTTTTATATTACGGATCATATCGTAGATGATAGATTCCTCCCAACTAGCTTTATTCCAGACGAAAAATGCTCTTACAAAGTTTGCCCGCCCTTTGGAATCCCACATTTGCAATGCAGTGGTTGGGCGAATCTTGTTGGAGTAGGGAATCTTGTCACCCCATTTAGGGTCAACCAGATCCAAGCCATAGCGCCCAAAAACTTCAGTAAAATTTTTTTGATAAAGCTGCATCAACTTTTCAAAATTTTCTTTTTCATCAAGGGGGCCGTTCTGAGGCAGACTAACAATAGAGTATAGACGAACGACATTGGTTCTGGCCTCTCCATCTTCTAGGGCTACCATATAGGATCCGCCCCACATTCCTGCAGAAATTGGAGTATCCAGATTATGGATCTCCTTCATTTGAAGAGAAATGTAAGCCGAAAATTCTTTAAAAAGATTGTGTAGGTAATAGAGATTGATGCGTTGGTTTTGGGGGTAGAGATGTCCGGGAAGAATTTTATAGTCCATATTTGCTAATCCGTGACGGCACCTCTGCTCGCAGAGCTAACAACCTTGGCGTATTTCGCTAAAACACCCTTTTTGTATTTAATCTCTTTAGGCTTGAAAGATTTTCTTCGAGTTTCCAACTCGTCGTCAGTCAAATCAACATCGACTCTATTTTTTTCTATATCGATATTAATGATGTCCCCATTATTTAATAATGCAAGGTTTCCCCCTACCTGCGCTTCAGGAGCGACATGACCGACAACTATTCCATAGGTCCCACCAGAAAACCTACCGTCCGTGATTAGTGCAACTTTATCGCCTAATCCTTTCCCTACAATAGCAGCGGTAGGCGCGAGCATTTCTCGCATTCCGGGACCTCCCTTAGGCCCTTCAAAGCGGATGACAATGATATCGCCAGGTACGATCTGGTCCTCAAGAATTGCATCGAGACATTCCTCTTCTGAGTTGAAAACTTTCGCGGGGCCAGAAATTTTACGAGTTTTTACTCCAGATACTTTTGCAACAGCTCCTTCGGAACAAAGATTGCCTTTTAAGACCACAAGGTGTCCTTCTATTGACTTGGGTCGGTCAATAGGAAGTATTACATTTTGATTTGCAGAAGGTTGGTCGGGAATATCCTTTAAATTTTCCGCGACAGTTTTTCCAGTGACGGTGAGGCAATCTCCATGAATCATTCCTGCATTCAACATCATTTTCATCACCTGTGGGATTCCTCCAGCATGGTGTAAATCAACGGCAACGTATTGGCCAGAAGGTTTTAAATCACAAAATAGCGGGATTTTTTTACGTATGGATTCAAAATCATCGATGGTCAACTCTACATCAGCTGAATGAGCGATGGCAAGTAGATGCAGTACTGCATTGGTGGATCCCCCAATAGCCATAATAACGGCGATAGCATTTTCAAATGCTTTTCTGGTCATGATGTCTCGTGGAAGAATATTTTGTTTAATCATGTTCATTAGTGTCTGAGCGCAGAGTCCGGTATTTAGTTCCTTTTCTTTATCCTCGTTGGCCATGGTTGAACTATAGGGGAGGCTCATTCCCATTGCTTCGAATGCGGAGGACATAGTGTTTGCGGTATACATACCGCCGCAAGAACCAAATCCAGGGCAAGCGTTTTTTTCAATTTCAGTGAGTTGATTTCTATCGATGGTTCCAGCCCCGAACTGACCCACCGCCTCAAAGACACTTACAACGGTCAAGTCTTTCCCATCCAGATGCCCAGGTTTAATCGTTCCACCATAAACAAAAATTCCGGGGATATTAAGTCTTGCCATACCAAGCATGGCTCCGGGCATGTTCTTGTCGCATCCGCCGATACAAATGACTGCATCCATGCTTGCGCCCCGACAAACAGTCTCAATAGAATCAGCAATGACATCGCGACTAATGAGAGAACATTTCATGCCTTCTGTTCCCATCGAAATTCCATCACTTATGGTAATTGTGCCAAATGTTTGTGGCATTCCTCCTTCTTTTCGGATTTGGTCTGCAGCGATATCGGCAAGCTTGCCAAGGCCAGCATTGCAGGGAGTTATATCGCTTTGACCATTGGCCACGCCCACAATGGGTTTCTGAAAATCTTCATCAGAAAACCCTACTGCGCGTAGCATTGCCCGATTGGGTGCGCGCTTATCGCCTTGGGTAACGACTTGGCTTTTAGAGTTTAACGGTTCAGAATTTTGCGACATAAATAACTCCTAGATTCAAAAAAGAAATATCCCCATTTTGAGAATAATTTTTTTACTTGTTGTGAGATGTTCTTACCCGAATTATATTCTCGGCTCTTCGATTCGATTCAATATAGGGTGATGGAAATATCCACCGCCGTTATTGGAGTGCGAGATGGCGTAGTATACAGGATGTTCCATAGATTTTAAATGGGCCTGAGACCCGGAAATTTCGATTTTGTGTTGAAAGGAAATGATCGGGGTTTTTCTGTCTTGTTTCCAGGTTTTCCCAGAAAAAATGGATTTTTCAGACAAGAAAGCCGGAAGACGATAAGCTCTTTGGGAATAGAGATAGTCAAGTTTCAATAGATCCTTTTCTTCGCCCGATGGATTAGCGAAGAATGTTTGCTGAAAAATTTCGTATTGTGTATCCAGGGCAATTGGATTCATAAACAAATTGTTTGATTCATGGTAATTCAGTAATCGATCAAACAAAGTTACAGGATCCATATTTTTCAAAATGTGGGTTATGCAAAATCGAAATCTTTTGGAGTTGTAAAATCGGTCAAATATATCAGCAAATTTTTTTAAGTAGTCAACTTCTTCAGAGCTGAGGTCTTGATTGGAAATTAATTCATAGGGCGGTGTAGATTGGTATTCGTATTTATGTGAGTGAATTTTATTTTTTATCGGTGCACCGGGTAAGAATTTAAGGAACCCTAATTGCAACTCATGCGGCCTAATTGAAAGCACCTCCCTGAAGGAGTTTAATATTTTTTCCATGTTTTCCCCAGGAAGACCAAAAATAAGGTCGCAATGAAAATGGATTCTATCCTGAACTAGTAATGTTTTAATGGTATCGAATAATTTTTGATTGTTTTGTTTTCTATCGATACTTTCCTGTACCGATTCGTCGATTGTCTGAATACCGATTTCAAATTGAAACATTCCCGGCGGAACAGTTTCAAGAAATCTTAAAATATCAGGGGTGAGGATATCTCCGACCACTTCAAAATGAAATTCTGAACCAATGAACTGCGAGAGCCATTCCATGAGAGTTTTCATGCGACTAGGCTTTAGGTTAAAGGTTCGATCGACAAATTTTAATTTTTTAACCCCTGCATTAAGTAAGTTTTTTATTTGATTATATATTTGCTCGTCATCAAAGTAGCGCACTGATTTATCCAATGCGGATAAGCAAAAGGAGCAGAGGTAAGGGCAACCGCGTGATGTTTCGAAATATACGATACGGTTTTTAAGTTGGGAATAATCTTCTTCGATGTAAGCAGGTTTTAGATCAGGTAGATCTGATCCATAAGTTTTCCAGCGATCCAGAATTTCCTTTGATGGGACCTCTCCCTGTTCAATTATCTGGAGAAATTCCAACCATTTCTTTTCGCCTTCGCCGGAGATTACAGGGCAATCTGCAGATGTTTCTGTTTCAAATGAGACCTCAGGTCCTCCTATAACAATTTTTAAGCTCGGGTTTTGTTTTTGTAGTCGCTCAATAAGCTCGAAGCTTTGACTCCGGTTCCAGATATAAATACCAATTCCTAAAATATCTGGTTTTAGTTTTTGGATTTCTGAGGCAATCTTCCAAACGGGTTGATTGATTACAAATTCTTTGATCCAAACGTTCTTGTGCCCTGCTTCTCGGGCTGCATTTCGGAGATACCGAAGACTCAGGGATGAGTGGATGAATTTTGCGTTTAATGTGATCAACCCTATTGAACGTTGCAATTTAAACCTCGTTATTAAAGATTAAATACTATTTTCGCCAAAAAAGGAGCTAATAGGAAGTGTTAATTCCAAACTGAAATAGTTTGTTATTCAATTCTTTTTTGCATAGCCTCGCTAGAGAGGCTGGCAGTATTTGCAGAAATAAGTGGAACGTCCGGTTTGAAAAAGACGTGATATTGGATGGCTACATTTGGGGCAAGGCTGGCCTTCTTTGCTATACACCGACAAGCTTACGGAATAATAGCCTTGGGACCCGTTGGGATTAAAAAAATCTCGTAAGGTGGTGCCGCCGCTGGCGATACTTTTATTTAACACGTCCTGAACGCATTCGATCCATTTCTCCCATTGGAGCAATGTAATTTTTCCGGCTTGTTTGGTGGGACGGATTCCTGCATGAAAAAGAGATTCGCAGGCATAGATGTTGCCAACACCAGTTACCTTCTGGGAATTCATGATAAAAGACTTTATGGGTGCCCGACTTTTTCTTGCCAAAACCTTCATCGTTTTTGCCGTCATATCTAAAGAAAAAGGATCGTAACCCAGGTTATCGATCAATGGATGCCTGCCAGATTTTGGAACCCAGGAAATACTGCCGAAGCGTCTAGGGTCAATATAGTGTAGATAGGTCTTTGTAGAAAATTTAAAAATCACATGGGTGTGCTTCTCTCGAGGTTCAAAGGTTTGTTGGAGGACTATCCGCCCGCTCATACCAAGGTGAAGAAGCATGGAACCCTCGGTTGTTTGAAATAAAAGATATTTTCCCTTGCGGGTAATGTCTGCAACTTTGTGGTTGATTAATCCCTTTACCAGGGATTCCCTAGGAATAGGAAACCTTAGGGCCTTTCGGAAAAGTATGACCTCAGAGCAAGCTTTGTTTTTAACAATAGGTAGTAGCGCCCGACGAAGAGTTTCTACTTCAGGCAGTTCGGGCATCAGAAAAATAAAATTTTGGAAGCCATATGAATAACTACTTAAGAATCGTCGGTTTCTTTGTTCTCGGTGGGTTTTTTTGCAATAACCACTTTGGCAGATCGTAGTATTCTTCCATTTAAGGTGTAGCCTTTGGAGTACTCCTGTATCACCGTGTTTTCCTCATGTTCCTCAGATTCTTGTTGGT
This sequence comes from uncultured Nitrospina sp., assembly GCA_913044145.1. Taxonomy (GTDB): domain Bacteria; phylum Nitrospinota; class Nitrospinia; order Nitrospinales; family VA-1; genus UBA8687. The sequence continues at coordinate 15,740 of CAJWOD010000002.1, forward strand.
TTAAAACTTCATGTAGGTTGGGGTCGAAAGGTTTTCCCAGAGCTTCTATAGGTTCAGCTTTCTGGTTTTTTAAAAAGGTGGTGAATTGTTTTTGTATCATCTCCACACCCTCTTTAAGACTTTCAAGAGTTGCGTTGGGTACTTCCAATGCTCTTTCCAGATTGTCTTCTATCTGTATAAGTTCTTTGAGTAGGCGTTCATTTGCAAATTGAACAAAATCTTCTTTTTCTTTGGTGAGTCGTTTCTTGAAATTTTCGAGCTCAGCTTTTTCTCGAAGGAAAGTGTCCTTCTGATTTGCTAATTCTTCGTCCTTCAAGCGAATTTTTTCGTTAAGCTGCTCCAAAGGACTCAGTTCTTTTGCTTCCTCAATATTCTCTTCTTCGATTGTAGTTTCTTCGCTTTCTTGATCTGCTTCTACAATTTCTTCAGGTTCTGCATCATTTTGGTTGTCGTCGGTCTTTGTTACCATAAAACTTTTTTATACTCCCTGGTTTTCAGATATTAATTTCGATACCTTTTGCGCGGTATGATTGACGATTGATATGATTTTCTTATAGTCCATTCTTTTTGGTCCAAATACCGCCAATGCTCCTACTTTTTCGTTGCCTAATTGGTAGTTCTGGGCGATCAGGCTGCAGTTGCCCATTTCCTCCTGGAGGCTTTCTTGACCAATAAGAATCGTCATTCCTTCATGATCCAAACATAAATCCAGCAAATTAATCAATTTTGTTTTTTCTTCAAGGGTTTTTAATAATTTTTTAATTTTTCCTATGTCCTCATTAAATTCAGGTTGATCGAGAAGATTTAAGGCGCCCTGAACCAACAGCTCATTATTGGTTTCTTCAAACAGGACCGAAGAAAGATCATGAGCCTTTTGTGCTAACTGATTGTAGTGCTCTTTGTCGAGACGTACTCTACTCAACAACTCCTTCCGGATCCATTTAATAGGTTTGCCACTGAATTCATCATTCAAGTAATTGGAAATAGAAGTAAGCTGGTCCTGAGTCAAGCTTGAATCTATAGGAAGTATTTTGTTTTGCAATAATCCCTGTTCTGAGAAAAATACCGCCAGAGCCGCTTGCGGTGCAACTTTTGTAAATTCAATATGCTTGAAACAAGTAGTAGAAAACCCTGGCAGCATAACCAGCCCTGTTTGCTGAGATACTGTAGAAAGGTTGTCGCAGGCACTTTCCAGAACACCTTGTAAATTTTGCTTTCCAGAGGGATATTCAAGACTCTGGGCTTCTGATAAACATTCTGCTTGCATTAGAAAGTTTTGGGGGCGAAGCAGATGGTCTACATAAAAACGGTAACCTTTATCCGTTGGAATTCGACCTGCAGATGTATGCGGTTGGCTTAAGAACCCATTGTCTTCCAAATCAGACATCGCATTTCTGATGGTAGCCGAACTTAAATGTTGGGGATGATTTTTTGCGATAGTCCTGGAGCCAACAGGTTCCGCAGTTTCAATGTATTTATCGATGATTGCAAGTAGAACCGATTTACTTCGCTCATCAAGTTTAAGTGAATCCATAGTGTTTAATTTAAGACAAAGATAATACTCTTATCTAAAGTAGCAATCGATAATTTTAATGTCAATATTAAGGAGCCCGTATTTGAGAGCATCGTTTCCAATTTATCGACGTATATTGAGTTTAGTTAGGGGTGGAGGAAGTTTTAAGGTCTGATTTTTTCTCCACAATCTGTGTTCCAATACCATCTTCGGTAAAAATTTCTAGTAATAAAGCATGTTGTACTCGCCCATCGACGATATGAGTTTTATGCACCCCAGCCTTTAATGCATCCAGACAACATTTTACTTTTGGTAGCATTCCATCTTTGATGACTTTTTCTTTTATCATTGCTGCAACTTCTTTTTTTGTAAGTCCCGATTGAAGTTCGCCAGTTTTATTTTTTACTCCTTGGGTATCCGTCATCAGAATAAGTTTTTCAGCTTTTAATGCAGAAGCAATTTTAGAGGCGACAAAATCAGCATTGATATTTAAAGTTGTTCCATCTCCCCCCTTACCAATCGGAGCAATGACCGGGACGAATTCATTTTTATCGAGAGTTTCAAGAATTCGTGGATTCACCTTAGTGATTTCACCTACCAGCCCGAGATCAATGATTTCGGGGCGGTTTGTTTCAGCTGACTGTTTTTTACCTTTTTTATGACGCTTCGCCATTATCAGATCGCCGTCTTTTCCCGTAATTCCTACTGCATTTCCACCATGGCGATTGATAAGAGAGACAATTTCTTTATTTATCTTTCCGCCGAGAACCATTTCCACCACGTCAATAGTTTCCTTGTTGGTGACGCGTTGACCTTCGAAGAATTGCGACTTTATGCCAAGTGCTTTAAGGGTTTTGTCGATTTGTGGTCCTCCACCATGAATGATAACTGGATTGATGCCAATATATTTCATCATCACAATATCCAAGGCGAAATTGTCCTTAAGTTTTTCTGAAACCATGGCATTTCCTCCGTATTTAATAACGAAAGTTTTACCATAGAAGTTTTTGATGAAAGGCAGCGCTTCCAACAAAATTTCGGCTTTTTGAATAAGTTTTTTCACGTTAGGAATTAAAGAATGTATCGACTCAGATCTTCGTCTTGAATTATGTCTTTTAGTTTTTCACGAATATAAGAGGCATCAATTGTAATATTTTTATTTTCAAGATTTGGAGCATCGAATGAAATATCTTCTAGGAATTTTTCCATAATAGTTTGCAGGCGACGTGCTCCAATATTTTCGGTTCGAAGATTAACTTGGGCCGACATTTCTGCGATCTGGTCGATAGCATCTTCTTGGAAAGTCAAATGTACATCTTCAGCTTTTAAGAGAGCTGTGTATTGCTTGGTCAGAGCATTTTTTGGTTCAGTTAAAATTTGAACAAAGTCTTCTTTCGTAAGAGAGTCGAGTTCTACGCGAATGGGAAAACGTCCTTGAAACTCTGGAATCAAGTCAGAAGGTTTGGATGAATGGAAGGCTCCGGCAGAAACAAAAAGAATGTGGTCTGTTTTGACAATTCCGTACTTGGTATTTATAGAACTGCCTTCTACGATAGGTAAAAGATCTCGCTGCACTCCTTCACGAGATACATCTGGTCCGCTTCCACCTTGACTGGAACGGCTGGTGATTTTATCTATTTCGTCAATAAAAATAATTCCATTTTGTTCGACACGATTTAAACCTTCTTTTATAACTGAATCTTCATCTAATAATTTTTCTGCTTCTTCCTGGCAAAGCACCTTAAAAGCCTCGGGCACCTTGAGTTTGCGTTTTTTCGTTTTGCTTGGCATTAGAGAGCCGAGCATATCTTTTAAATTGTTTCCCATTTCTTCCATTCCCGCACCAGATACAACATCTATCATTGCAGGGCGCTTCTCGGGCATATCGACCTCAACCTCACGGTCATCAAGACCCCCGTCTTTAAGCATTTGTTTGAACTTTTCTCGAGTTTGATCGTAATGCAGTTTTCCGTTGGGATCAGAACTGAATCCTGTTTTTCCAGAATGTCCGGGAGGGGGTGGTAATAACAAATCAAGTAACCGTTCAACAGCCTGTTCACGGGCTTTTCCTCTTACCTCTATTTGCATTTCTTCTTTAACCATAGCTTTGCTAAGCTCGACTAGATCGCGGACCATAGATTCAACATCTCGACCTACATATCCCACCTCGGTATATTTGGAAGCTTCCACCTTAATGAAAGGGGATTTTGCAAGTTTAGCGAGCCGCCGGGCTATTTCAGTTTTTCCAACACCTGTAGGACCGATCATGAGAATATTTTTTGGACCAACTTCATCTCGCAATGATTCTGGCAGCTGTTGTCTTCGCCAACGGTTTCTTAAAGCAATTGCAACAGCGCGTTTAGCATTTTTTTGGCCTACTATAAATTTATCTAGCTCCGCTACGATTTGCTTCGGAGTTAAAGAAGCCGTGAGCTCTCCATGCGGATCTTTGGAATTTTTTTGAACCTGAGGCATTGATATTTCGTTCATGGACTACAGCTCCTCAATGGTGAGGTTCGAATTGGTATAAATACAAATGGTCTCTGTAATTTTCATTGCTTCTTCAACAATTTCACGAGCAGAGAGATTGCTGTGGGTGACTAAAGCTTTGGCGGCAGAAAGGGCAAACATTCCTCCTGAGCCTATAGCTAGTATCCCATCGTCAGGTTCGATTACATCTCCTGTTCCCGATAATAAAAGGAAGTGGTCTTTGTCGGCCACGATGAGCATTGCTTCAAGTCGGCGCAACATTTTATCGGTTCTCCAATCTTTGGCCATCTCGACTGCAGACCTGTAGAGGTTCCCTTGAAACTTTTCTAATTTTTCTTCGAAGCGTTCAAACAGGGAAAATGCATCCGCGGTCGAACCAGCAAATCCTCCAACGACTTTATTGTTATAAATTCGCCTTACTTTACTGGCAGTATGTTTCATTACCGTATTGCCAAGACTCACTTGACCATCGCCACCGATAACGATTTTGCCCTTATGACGGACAGCTAATATTGTAGTTGCATGCATCATATTGGATATTGTACTTGTAACTCAGCAAAAATAAAGATTTTATTAGAAGAGATTATTCCTTTGCGCGTGGATGTGCCTGATCATATGTTTCTACTAGTTTATCAATCGTTAGGTGCGTGTATTTTTGTGTGGTGGAAAGGCTTGCGTGACCCAGCAATTCCTGAATGGACCGAAGATCTGCTCCTCCTTCTAGTAAATGGGTGGCAAAGGAATGGCGAATTGAATGAGGAGAAACTTTCTCAGGAAAACCTCCTATTGCGACATACTTTCCAATGACTTTCCTAACTCCTCGGGCAGAAATATCTTTACCTCGGTAATTTAAAAATAAAAATTCAGTGTTTATTTTGGCGGAGCTTAATTTTTTTGCTCGGACTTTTATATATTTTACCAGTGCTTCACTACATTTTTTTCCAAAAGGAAGAAGCCTTTCCTTGCCCCCTTTTCCAAGAACTTTGACAGTTTGTGTTGCATAGTTTAAATCTTCAATCTTTATTGATACCAACTCGCTGACCCTTATCCCAGTGCTGTAAAATAACTCCAGCATGGCTCGGTCACGAAGGGCTAAAAAACCATTTGCTTTAGGCAAATCAATCAGACGAAACATTTCATCAATAGAAAGAAAGGACGGCAATTTGTTTTCCGTTTTAGGTGCAAGAACAGTTTTCACAACATTGGTTTTTAAATGACCTTCACGACACAGAAAACGGAAAAATGAACTTAAAGTAGAAAGCTTTCTGCGCATAGTAGAGGCAGAAAATTTTTTCTCATATAAAAATGCTAGAAAGGAACGGATGGCTAGCCGGTCTATAGAATTTATTTTAAAGTCAGAGAATTCTCCCGCATGCCCTGAATTTTTTAGAAATTCCTTAAACTGCGAAATGTCATTGAGATAACTTTCAATTGTGTGGGGGGATGCATTTTTTTCTGCCACCAAATAATCCGTGAATTCCTGGATATAATTTTCCACAAATAAGCCCTTATTTATCAATATTACAAAGGTAATTCAATGCTACGCAGAAGTCAAGGCCGAGGCCTCGCTATTACTATTTGAATCTATTGGATATTGAGTTCATAATTATCCGGGTTCTTTTTTTACACTTCATCTAATGTTAAAATACCAAAAACCTAGGGAAAGTTATGACCGATTCTAGTAATAAAGAGGATTTCCGAAAAATATCAGAGACTCAACAACGTCTGGATATTTTGATAGAGCATGTAGAATCTCGAAAAGAAGCTCTTGAAGAAGAAATTCAGGAGCATCTGCATGAATCCTTGGCAAATGCGCGAGATTCTATGGAACTGATTCAGGAAAACATTGCACCCAAGGTGGAGAAAGCAATTCACACTAAAATGGAAGAAATCGATCGGAAAATGCGACGATTGAACGAAGATAGCTTGGACGCGGTTCGAGAAGAGCTAGAAAAAGCCACACCGGAAATTTCCGAAACAATCCTCGCTGATCTTGATAAACTAGTGGCAGAAAATACTCGGTTTGTAAAAATGGAAATACTCAATGAAGTTAAAGAGGAACTCAAAAAAACAATTCAGGCCGCATTAACACCTGTTGAACAAAAACTGGATCGCGAACTACCTACCGCAAAAACCTTTTCAATCCTTTCTATCGGCCTGACTTCGTTGGCACTATTGGGAGTGGTCTGGCTTTTAATTCGTTAGTCTTTTGTTAGGTTATCAACCAAAAGAGGAAAAAGAAGAGGATACCTGAGAGGATGACTTGCCATACGAAATTAAACCCAGGGCCAGTGAATAATATCAGAACCGATGCTGCACAAAGAATTATAAATGCAATTATAAGTCGTGTTCTTTGTTTTAAAACTGGTTCAGGCTCTTGATCCATATAATTTTTACCGTAAATAGAAGTGGGTTTTAAAAAAATAGTTTTTTAATATCTTCTGTAGCAAGAATTTCTTCAGCTTCCTGTAAAACATTAGCAAAATCTAAATCCGAATTCGATACCCCCTGATCTAGTGGACCCAAATGAGGCGAAGAATTGAAATAGTTTTGAATGTCTTTTAGCGAGAATGTGTTCTTGATGCCGATAACGAACTCTTTTAGAAAAAGTTCATAATGTTTAACCTGCTCTAGTGGTATGCTGTAATGTTCCTGAATAGTTAGGGCATAACTCATTTTTAGAGCACGCCCCCCTTTATCCAAGGGGTGATCGTTAGAAGCCTCTTCATTCGGATATAGAAATTGAAGTTTTTCTCGTGCCTTTTTGTACTGTAGAAAGTTCCTTCTAAACTTTTCTCCAATTAGGAAAGAAAGTCCATTTTGTATACCCTTCACTTTGGAAATCTTTAATGCTTCCTCACAATATTCTTGAATTTGTTCGTTTTCCATAATTTGGGTGATTCATCAAATAAAGGGCTATTATTCTTGTAATTGGCGAAGAAGTAAACCCATTTATGGAAAAGTTAGTGGGATTACCGGGCTTTGCCGTAAATACGGGCACATAAATAAGCTAGATAACGGGTCAACGCATGAATAATAGGCTCATTCCCAGTTATCGGTTGAATATGGATGAAACGCATACCTACGTCAATGGCTCCTCCATCGGTAATATAGTTATCGCCGATCATACAAACTTTAAAAGGATCGTTCAATTCGAGAAACTCCTTCATGGCGATTTCGAACCCAGTTCGATCCGGTTTAGGTGGCACATTTTTTACAACTTTGACGCCTAGCTTTTCAAGAGGTTGAAACCGATCTTCTGCAGCGTTTGTATAAATTGCTACTTTTAATCCTTGCTGTAGCATTTTTTGTACGTGAGCCAATATAGATGGGTCGATATCGCGTGTGTGATGCGGACCTATTGTGCCGTCCGCATCTATCAAAACTCCTTTTATTCCATCCTGTAAGAGAGTATTTAATGGAACTTCTTCGAAGCGTTTTACCGCGAGATAAGTTGATAACCGTGAAGGTCGGAAGGGAAGAGAAAGAAAGCGCGAGATTTTAGCCCAGGTGAGACCTTCGCGTTCAGAGGAGGTAATAGAATTGTTTGTTGAAGTCATTTGAAATTTTTATAAAAAACTATTGAAAGCTGAGCGTAAGGCCTTTTAGTGAGTTTTGCACTAATAAATAATCATGCGCTTTTCAAGAAATGAAAGAAAAATCAGATGATGACAAAATCCTGTGTCATAG
>CAJWOD010000003.1 GCA_913044145.1 uncultured Nitrospina sp.
GAGGGCAAGTTAAAAGCCCAAGTCCAATGGATGAAACTTCACCCAGAATGCATGGCAGTCTATACAGATGAGATATGGATACGTAACGGAGTTCGTGTTAACCCAATGAAAAAACACCAGAAATACTCCGGAGATATTTTTAGGCAATCTTTGCCTTTATGCATAGTGAGCCCATCTTCGGTTATGTTGCGTAAGTCGGTTTTGGATGAAGTTGGCGGGTTTGATGAGTTAATGCCTGTATGTGAAGACTATGATCTTTGGTTGCGAATTGCAGTGCGCTATCCTTTTAAATTTTTAAAAGAAAAATTAATCCTTAAGCATGGCGGACATAGAGATCAGTTATCGAGGAAATACTGGGGGATGGATCGATGGCGTATTTATGCTCTTGACAAACTCTTGCGTGATGACGATTTAAACATGCAACAGAGGGAGTGGGTTACCGAAATGTTGATTAATAAAAGCAGTATTTTGATTCAGGGTTTTGAAAAAAGAGGTAAAACTGAAGAGGCTAGGGTTTATAAGAATCTTGTGTCTCATTATTCAAAGAGCTTGGATTTGGTAAATTCAAAATTATGTTGAGAAGGTTGATTTATATAGTGACGGTTGTCTTTTTGGGTTTTCAGGATATTGCTGATGCCAATTCCCAGACGGAAGAAATTTTGCAAAAACTTCGTGAAGACTGTCAGGTTTTATTAATAGAAACTTATAAAAATGAGAATTCCTTTGTGCGAGCAGCTGTGTTGCGTGCGGCGGGCGAGTCCCATGATCCTAAACTGATTCCTCTACTTAATAGGGGGATTCGTGATTATTATTCTACAGCGCGATTGTTTGCTTTACAGGGATTAAAAGAAATCTCGTCGACAGCCGCCATTGCTGCAGCTCGTAAGCTCACAGGAGATCCAGATATATGGGTCAGGAGTTCTGCGGTGGAAATGTTAGGGGATGAAGGTGGGGTGGAAATGATTGAAGAAATCCGCGGCTATCTTAAATCGTATGATGTGCCGATGAAATTAGCGGCTTCAGCAGGATTGGTCAAACTTGGAAAAATGGAATATATAGAAGAAGTGTTGAACCCATTGACTCATCCAATTCCTGATCGGCGTTATCAGGCAATCGGGCACCTTGGCAAGATAGGGGGTAAGAAAGTTTTGCCTCATTTGATTAAATTATTTGACCATTCTGAGCCGGAGATGATTTATTACAGTTTAAAAGCCTTGGAAGGGAAGGCAACTCCGGAAATGTTACCTAAACTGAGAGAACTGGTAAAACATCCCAACTCTTCTATTCGGCAGGCGGCGGCCATGGCAATGGGTAACTTAAACAAAGCAGAAGCGGATTTAATTCCACTATGCGCGGATGAAGATGGCCTGACCAAACTTTCTGCAGCGGTAGCACTATATCGGATTGGCTCTGACAGTTGCCAAGTGGTATTTGAAGAGTTGTTGAGCCATCAAGACTTTAAGGTGCGAAGCTCGATGGCGCGAGTATTGGGGAAGACCGCCATCCCCAAAAGGTTGCAGATATTGACTGCGGCCTTGCGAGATTCTCATTCTCGTGTTCGCACGGCAGCAGTAAGAGGTGTGGGAATGATGGGTGGCCCCGAAGCGTTTCCTTTGTTAGTGAAAATGTTAGAAGATAGTAAAGAAGCTATTCGCGCTTATGCCGCTGGAAATCTGATCCGCTTGTTAGAATGATTATCCTAACCGCACTTCTCCAGAATCGAGAGCTGTTTCTTCTCCTGATTCATTGGTAATGATTAGCCTTCCTAGATTGTCTAATCCAATAGCCTTTCCGGTAATACTTTGACTGCTTTTTTTGAGGGTAATGGTTTTTCCGAAGAGGTCGGTATGACGAGTCCAGTTTTTGATGAGCGTTTCCACCTTATATTTTTTTAGTTCGCTGTACTGAAAGTCTAATTGGGTTATTAACTGTTTGATTAATGCTGTGCGGTTTATTTCCTTTCCTGTTTCTAGCTTGAGTGAGGTGGCAATTTCTTTGATATTGGTAGGAAATTGAGTTTGGTTAACATTGATTCCGATACCTATAATTACCGCAGGAATATTTTTTGGATAGTATTCGCATAAAATACCGGCAATTTTTTTTTCATTTAGTAAAAGGTCATTGGGCCATTTGAGTTGGGCGCGGTTCGAAGTAAATTCATTCACTGCTATAACGGTTGCAAGGCCTGCCATTAAAGTAAGAATTGGCAATTGTTCGGGAGGAAGATTGGGTCTAATCAAAGTCGAGATATATACACCAGTTCCAGGAGCTGAATGCCAGGTTCTTCCCAACCGGCCTTTTCCATCTGTTTGACTGTCCGCCAAGACTATTAGCCCTTGTTCAGGAGGGTGATCTGCTAGCATGCGGGCTATTTCTGCATTGGTGGAGTCGGTTTCAGCAAGAAACCGCCATTGCCTTTTAGTTTTTGAGGGCATATTTTTTAAAGCAGAAAGGTCAATGTCTCGTGGATTGGGCAAATTTAAATCCTTTTATTTTAATGACTAACCCCGATAGGGGCTGATATTTCCTATTGTAAGAGAAAATTCTTAAAAAATGATTGAATTATTGTAAAAAAGTTGATAAAAAGCGTACTTCAAAGTGGTTCCAGCTCAGCAAAACACTGCTTGGAATCAAAACTTTTTGAGAGGAGAAAGCTGGATGAAAAAGTTGGTAGCTTCCTTTATTTTGGTTTCATTAGTATTGTTTTTGTCTTCTTGTTCTATGGAGCAGAGGTGTTACGAAGGTGAATGTGAGCCACCTGAAGGCGTTGAAGAGAAAAAACACGAATAAGTCTGTTTTTTGCTGAATTGTTTGAATGGCGGGGAGTTGTCCCCGCCTTTTAAATACTCTCTGTTTTTCTTGTGGTATTTTTTTACATATTATCTATCCTTCCTTCCGCTAAAGTAACTGTCTTCTTTTCTAATACCTTGACAGCACATGTTCAAGGGATGTTAAAATATTCCTTAATTTACAATAAGTCGACCTAGATAAAGTCATCTTTGTGAAAATTTGATAGTTGAATTTTCTTTTGAGTTAAATATATGAATGGTTTGGTCTGGAAAATGCTCTGATTATTTTCTCGATCAAACTTTTTCTTTTTGGTCATTGGAAAAAGAGAGGAAAAAATGACAGAAAAAACGCCAGTTACAGTGGACGAAGTGCGAGATGCCCAAGACAACTTCAAAAATGGAGCCACTCATCATGAAAATAAAAACTATAAAGAGGCCATCGCAGCTTTTAAGAAATCGGCAATGATTCACCCATTTGATGAGAATCACTTAAATGAACTTGAGGTAAAGCTGAAAGCAGCCAGTTATAAATTGCAACAGGAAAGTATTGCATTTATGGGTTGTGCTGCAGTTCACCTTAATGAAATGATTCATGGCTTAGATGAGGATCAGAAACAGGAAGTACCTGTTGATGAATCATTGATGAATGCCTTTAAGGAATGGTAAGAAAATGTCGGTAAAAGATAAAGAATTTCTTTACAACATTTTTCGCAAAGAAATAAAGGATAGGAAAATTCCTTTAAGTCTCGGGAAAACCTGTCCCGTTAAATGTACCTTTTGCTATGAAATGGATCATAGTTATCGTGATACTTTCGATACTCCTTTAACCACCCAAGACCATTGGGATTTTATATTTAATGAGATTAAATCTATACCGACTCGTGAGTCAGAATCTTGGGTCCTGGGAGGTAATGAGTATATGGAGTGGACGGATCTTGCCCTTCACCCAAAAGCAATGGACTGGATAGAAGAGTTTTTGGATCAAACGGATAAGGGGATCACTGTTTTTTCTGTGGGCTATTTTGATCCATTAAGGATCAATAGGCTTGCTGAGAAATACCCAGGTCGTATCAACTTTGAGTTATCAGTCATTTCTCTGAGTTCTTATCGCCAACAATTAATGCCCAAAGGACCTTCAGTAGATCAGGTATTGGAGATTTTAGATGGGCCTGCGGTTACCTCAGCCAATTTTTATTCTTTAGGCCCAGAGTCTATGTCGAAAGATGCCAAGAGAATTTCAGAGATCAACAAAAAGTGTCTTCTTTGGATGGGTTGTCTCACCCCCTTGAAATATATCGATGCTAATACCACTAAACTAATGCGACAGGGCAAAAGGTTTCTTCCCGATGAGGCCAGGAAAATTTACGATATGGACTTGCCAAATACCCAAATGATACATACTGAATCGGATATCACAGCTTTCTTGAATAGAAATAAAATTATAAAAACCTTTGATGCCTGTGAACTGGAGAAAAAAGACTGGATTGTAATGGCAGGAAACGTCCATCGAATTTTAACCTTATTTCGACCTGGTCGAGCACGATTTATGTATGTGCCTAACGATACCTTGGGAGGTGACTCGGATTGTACGACTTTGCTAACCTTTGACGATGTTGCAAAAAGGATTACCAACCAGAAAGTAATTCACTTGCCTCGAGTCATCATGGAAAAATCCTCCAATGACGAGAGGGACATTTCAGGCAGGTCTTTTGACGAATTTAAAAATCAGTTTCCAAACGTCCGTTTTAAGGTGCTTCACAAAATAAACTCAGACCTTTCAAACAAAAAACTATATGAAAAGGGGTATTTGAAAAATTATGTTGAGGGATATCTCAATAACCCCTTATCCAAAAAATTTGAGAATGTAGCTTATCCAAATTGATCTTTTTTTAGGCTGGATAAATAAAATAGGGAACTGTCCTGTTTTATAGAAAGGAAATTGAAATGCAGTATAGGTTGAAAATTGTATTTATTGATAGTCAGGAGCTTGTCTTGGAGAACACTGAGAAGCATGGTTTTAGCGACGATCTAGAATTATTTGAGGTGACAACTGCGGACGAGATATTTGTTGTCCCATTAAAACAAATCAAATACATAGCGTGTGATTCAAAAATTTTTAAAAATTAGCTCAGAATATCTATGTCAATATATTTTAAAAACAGGATGTGTGCCTTCTTCGTTTAAAACTCTTCGTTTAACTTTTCTCGAACAATTTGGAAAAAACGCATGGTTTAAGGTTGGCGATTGTTCGTTGACCATATTTCCCTTACTTGTTGTGGGAGAAAATATTGTTTTTCATCCCTAGCTGTTTGGTTTTTTGATCTAAGCTGTAGATACATACGATTAAAAAGTATTATTGAATAAAGTGGTTCTAGGTATTAGAATTAAAATAGATATGGAGCATACTTATTGCTTGGAAAAACCTCATGTCGATTTTAGCTAAAAATTTAAAGACGATTCGAGAGGAGTTAGATTGCACCCAATCTATGATGGCTGGAATATTAAAGGTTGGGTTTAGGACTTTTGTTCGATATGAGGCAGGGGAGAGAGATGCTCCAGTTTCAGTTCTTATTAAGGTTGCTCGATTGGCCAATATTTCCCTAGAGAAGTTATTGACAACGAGTATTAAACCTATTGATATTGCCCCTTTGGAGAAAATAAACCGGGGATCAAACCCTGTTCAGATCGAATCTCTAGATTTTCAAACTGGTTATGTGACTTTTAAAGACTCGAGCTGTCAAGAAATTATAACAGTCGATGATGTTGAAAGGCGTATTCTTACTCTTTTTAGAAAAATGCCATCCGGTTTGAAAAAAGACTGTATAGATTCACTAGAGCAGATAGTTGTATCGGGTAGAGTAGCTGCTAGCCTTTTTGAGAAGGCTGGTATTCGGCGTAAGGCCAACAGAAAACTAAGTTCTAAAGACAGAGTTGAAACTGAACCTTCTCAAAAGTCAAAAACTACAAGAAAGCTGATTAGAAAAGAAAGGGATAAAAAAGTTTTGCAAGAAAAGATAGACAAGCTTAAACTAGTAACCCAAACTATTAATAAAATCACCGTGAGATAAAAATTTGTGAAATTTTCCGGTGTCAGGTGGGCACGGCACAGTGTAGCGGGAGTAGTTGTTCTTTCTGCATTTCTTTTCCTTGAGTTTTATACCAACCTATTTGAAAAAAGTGTCGGTTATTACTTGAAATGGCAAAACCACAAACGTCCTCAATTGGGACGTATGTGGGAGCGGGATAGACAATCGCTCATTGCACAAGCCCAAATTCAATCCATTCGCTCTTCTCTAGATATTCAGGAGGAAAATGCTCTAGGCATTTCTTCCCTCAAAGAATTATTTGAAAACGTTGCGCCGGGTTTCCCTTTAGTTGTTACGCGCGAAAAATTTCTTCAGCTTTATTTCGATTTTCCCGGGCAAGGCTCAGAACAAATTATTTCTCCTTATGATTTAATCAGCCTGGACTCTGAAAAAGAATGGGATCGTTTTTTGTTAAAACGATTCGGTCCTTGGGTGACCCTTCAGTTTCTTGATTATAAAAATATTCCTGTTCATGAAGTTTTCTTATCTATAGATACGATTTTGGATGTTCAAGCCACCCGTTCAATAAAACGAGGAACCCTTGAGGGTTTAAATTTCAAATCAAATCGCATTTTTAATATAGGTGAAGTGTTGCCTGTATTGAAAAGCCTGGATCCGGTCACTCAAAAAGCCGTGTTCCCAGAACCTCGCTGGTTTTTAGAAAAGAACTATTTTCTTACCCGTATTGGTGTTGCTGATATTGAAACTGATAACGACCCTTTAAAACAACTTGTTTTTGGAATCGAATACGATACTGATTACTACACGGGAGTTTTATTGATACCCGTCGCATTGGAATTGGCTAACAATATAATGTCTCAAATTGACAAATCAGATAATTTAGTAGAAAGCAAAGTTGATGAACAATCTCTGTTTGAGGTGATTCCTTGATTGGCCGCCTTCTACAGTTTTTAAATTGGATAATTATAATTTTTGGTCTTATTTCAATTTTAACTGTTTCCGGTATTTATATCTGGTTGAGTAAAGATCTTCCCCAACTTCCGCAAAGTTTAGAGCATATCAATTTAAGTCTTCCGACCGAAATTTACTCCGCCGACGGTGAACGAATTAAGGTTCTTGGTGAAAGATACCCCGTAAACATTGAAGATATCTCACCCAATTTTTTAAAAGCAATAATTGCAGTTGAAGATGCGCGATTTTATAGTCACAACGGAATAGATCATCGGGCACTTATAAGGGCCTTGATAGCTAATTTCCGTACCAAAAAGATTGTTCAAGGGGGTAGTACCATAACGCAACAACTTTCGAAGAATTTATTTTTTTCCTTTGAGCGGAACTGGATACGGAAGATTAAAGAACTCCTCGTTGCCTTTCAGTTAGAGGTTACATTTGGGAAAGAACAGATCTTAGAAGCCTATTGTAACCAGATTTATTTTGGTAGCGGGGCATATGGTGTAGAGGAAGCTTCTCAAACCTATTTTAAAAGTAGGGCGCGAGATTTAACTCTTTTACAGGCAGCCATGCTTGCCGGCCTTCCAAACTCTCCAAATAATGCTAACCCATTTGTCCATTTTGAAAAGGCCATGAAACGGGCAAAATTTATTTTAAAACGAATGGTTTCAGAAAACCTAATTTCAAGTAGCCAAAGAGAGGCAGCATTAAACTCTAGAATTGATCTTGCCAGTCCAAAAGTAGAGTCCAATCCTAACCTGTATTTTGTAGATGAAGTATTGGCTAAACTACAAAAAATTTATGGTAAAGAATTCGTACATTTTGGTGGATTAAAGATTTTTACTACTTTAGATACCAGATACCAGTATTTTGCATTAAAAGGAGCCCGGAATCATTTAGAGGCCTTAAAAGGAAAAATAAAGAAAGAAACTAATTCGGAAAAACTGCAGGTGGCGCTAGTAGCTATTGAAAATAAAAGCGGTGCTGTCAAAGCTTTACTGGGAGGAAGAAACTATTCCCACAGCCAGTTTAATCGTGCTGTTTCTAACAATAGACTTCCCGGTTCATCATTTAAACCTTTTGTGTATTTGACTGCTATGGAAAGTCTGAATTTTTCTCCAGCAACGGTAGTAAATGATGAACCCTTTAAAATAGAGATTCCAGGCTCAGAACCATGGGAGCCTCAGAACTTCGATGAAGAATATGCTGGAAATATAGTACTTAAGAAGGCACTCTTGAAATCTATAAATATTGTGTCCGCTAAATTAATGCAACAGGTGGGCCCAGATAAAGTCATTCGAACGGCACGAAAATTTGGAATAAAAAGTCCGCTTGGAAGACATCTTTCGCTTGCTCTGGGTACGTCAGGGATCTCTCCTTTAGAAATTGCATCTGCCTATAGCGTAATTGCCAACCTTGGAATCTATAATGAACCTTATTTGATTCAGCAAATTGAGGATTTTCAAGGTAATCGTCTGTATGAACATTTTTATCAAGGAGTACAGCAATATGGCCCAGATACTCTTTATCCGTTGTTAGATATGATGCGCGGTGTTGTTGAGAGAGGAACGGGAAAAATTGTACGAAGAATGGGATTCCAACATCCAGCAGCAGGAAAAACAGGCACAACAAACGGCTTTAAAGATGCATGGTTCAATGGTTTTACAAAAGATATTTCTACATCCGTTTGGGTTGGGTTTGACAATAATGATTCAATGAAGACAAGGTTTGGGAAAGGATTGACAGGAGCGAGTGCAGCAGCACCCATTTGGGTGCATTTCATGCAAAAAGCTCTTGAGGGAAAAACTAAAGTTAAATTTCCTGTGCCGGATAATATAAAAATCGCCACAGTTGACGTGAAAACAGGGAAGTTACCTGATGAGTTTTCTCTAGAAAAAATTGAGATTGCGGTAAAAGAAGATGTGGATCTTTCTCCTTTACCAATGGAAGATCTGATACCTAAAGTAGATACAAAGCTAAAATTAGAAGTGGAAAAACTCAAACCCTCCTTAAATTAGAAAACATATATGTTGCATCAGGCTATAAAATTTTATTTTGCTCGATTTGCATGCACGTTATTCCTAATGTTTGGAATTGGGTTTTCGGGTCTTTATTTTATTCATGAGGTGGCATTGCCAAATATTGTGTTTGATGATTTGGCTGTCCAGTGGTCAATATTTCTAGTTTGTATGTTTTTTGGTTTTATAGGATATGGAATGCTTGGGGAGCAAAGATTTTCTAATGCTTTGCATAAATTAAAAAATATACCTCCCAACTCCCTTGCTGAAAATATTAAATTTCAATTTGAGAATTTAATTGAGCTTACTTATTCTTCATATTTTTTGCCAAGCACGGGTAAACGTTATCGGAACTTAAGTGTTTTGCAGTATGCAGATTATCTTCTTTCTATAGGGGAGGAAAGTCCAAGAGCTCTCAGTTATTATGTCCAAGCATTTATTCAAAGTCCGCAAAATTCTCGTTTCAGAAAGCCTCTTTTATCTATATTGAATAGAGGGCAGGAGTTGAGTTCTCAGGAAATGGATCTATTGCTAATAATGTATCAGCAGGAAAAACAGCACGATCCTGTTTTTACTTCTTATTTAGCTCGCTTATTCTTAAGGGCTAGGCAGTGGTCAGGCCAAACGGAACCTCTATTTCTGAGTGCCTTAGATGAGAAAAATGAACTTTCAGAAGAAATTATTAAATTTGTTCTTCCTATTTATTTGGCTCATCGACGTACAGATGAGCGGGCATTAAGTTTTTTTGTGAAGGCTCTTGAATATTCTGTGGAGGATAAAAAGGAAATAAGAAATATTTTGGCGCAATCATATTGTGAAGGAAACCTTGTAGGTGTTGCTCCCCATTTGCATAGAAAGTGTGAAGAAATTTTTTATACATTGGAATCCCGCCAACAGGAGGAATTAAAATCCAAAGCAGATGAAACGCGGATTGCTTTTAAATTAAAAAAGATAAAGCTGTTTAGAAAAGAAGACTTGCAGGATTTAAAACGTTTAAAAGCGGAAATAGGTCTGGTTGCAACCAAAACTTCTTTAATAGGGAAGGGAATTGTTTGGTTTGGATTAGGGCTGAAAAATTCTGGAAAATGGATGCTGCTAAAAATATTACATGGTGCATACTTATTTGGGAACCTTTCTTTTAAGAAAAAGTTTACTGCTTTTGCTATTGTCTCACTTTTTATTGTTGTTGGAGTGGGTTTTAAGGAAGTATGGTCACCAAATTATGGTCAGGGGAAAGATACATTTCAGCGTAGTCCCATAGTTTCTGATGGAGCGATTAAAAGTAAAAAAGGTAATCGCGTATTTACCGTACAAATTGCCGCTGTTAATTCGGCAAAACAGGCTAATAAACTGGTAAAAAAATTAAAGCAAAAAAATATTGAAAATTTGTATTTAGTTAAGTCAAAAAGAAGATCGGGCGGCTTTTGGTATAAATTAAGAGTCGGGAAATTTTCATCAAAAAATAAGGCTAGTGAATTTGCGAACCAACTTATTGCTTCAAAAAAGGTAAAAAACTACTTCATTACAGCAATACCAACAAAATAGGTATTAAATCCTTTTGGCAACCTTAGTCAAGAACGTTTCAAAAGTAAAATTATTATATCTTTTGTATTTATTGAGTTGTCCTAATATAACTTTAAGACTGTTTCTGTCTACCTTCCCTTAGTTTTTAAGAGACGTGTAATTCCCTGTTAAGCCCAGAATAAATACAAATTTAGTTTAATTAAGCATTATTCAGGAGCTGAGATTGAATAATCTAAAATCCTTCTTACCTTATGTCAGTAAATATCGCAGGGAATTTCTCTTGGGTATTTTGGCATTGATTGTTACGGATGCAATGACGCTTGTTGTTCCCTGGGTGATAAAAGAATTCATAGATATTATTTCTGAGATGCCTGTAAAGGAACAAATATTGAAATATGTTCTTTTACTTTTTTTAATTTCGTTGGGTTTAATGATAGGGCGTTATGGGTGGCGTAAGTATATGTTTGGTCTTTCTAGGAAAATCGAATTTGATATCCTCAACGATCTATTTAAGCATCTACTTAGTCTGGATCGCTTTTGGTATCAAAAACAAAAAACAGGGGACCTTATGTCCCGAGCTACAAATGATTTAAGGGCGGTTCGTGAATTTTTTGGTTTGGGTGTTTTAATACTTATCGATGCAGTTTTCGTTATTATCATGGCCGTTGTAATGATGAGTTTTATAAATGTTGATTTGGCTCTTAAAGTTTTCATCCCCTTGCCGTTTATATCTGTTTTGTTTTTCTTTTTTGTAAGAGAAATAGGTAATAGACACAAAGAAGTCCAAGAGCATTTAGCTAAAATCACCGAACGAGTGCAGGAAAACCTTTCAGGAATTCGAATTCTTCATGCATTTGTGCAGGAAGAATATGAAAAGGAAAAATTTGAAAAATTAAACCTTGAATACATTAAAAAAAACCTACGAGTTACCCAAATATTTGGTTTGTTTACTCCAACCATGGTTTTTTCGATGGGAATAGCAAGTATGATTTCTCTTTGGATGGGCGGGAAAGCAGTTATTGCTGAAGAAATAACTTTAGGATCTTTTGTCGCCTTTAATGGTTATTTGATGCTTCTTTCTTGGCCTATGATGGGGATTGGGTATGTATTTAATCTAACTCAAAAAGGACTAGTTGGAATGGAAAGAATCAACGAAGTGTTTTTGGCAAAACCAGAAATCGTGGATGAAGGTGTAAAACTTCTTGATATTCCAAACCATGGTGAATTAGAGCTGAGTAAGGTTTCCTTTTCTTACTCTAGTGAGGAGGATAAAATCCTTAACGGGATTGATTTAAAAGTATTACCCGGACAAACCTTGGGAATCGTTGGATTGATTGGGTCAGGAAAAACAACTTTAGCCCAACTTATACTCCGTTTCTATAATCCCATTTCGGGTGAAATTTTAATTGACGGAAATTCTATTAGAGATTTTTCATTACATAGTTTGAGGAATTATATCGGGTATGTTAGTCAGGAACCCTTTCTTTTTTCAACTTCCATTCGTAATAATATTGCACTGGGTAATGAGGATATATCTGATTCGGAGATAGAAAAAATAGTGCAAATTGCTGGACTGGATTCTGATCTAAAAATTTTTCCTGATCACATCGAAACTCTTGTAGGTGAAAAGGGCGTTACATTGTCGGGAGGGCAGAAGCAAAGAATTGCTCTGGCTCGGACATTATTGAGAAACCCTAAATTACTGATACTTGATGATTCCTTTTCCAACCTGGATTCTAAAATGGAAGAGGATTTGCTGCAAAACTTAAAAAAATACTATAGGAATACAACCAAGATAATTATTTCTCACCGACTTTCTGTAATATTAAATGCAGATAATATAGTTGTTGTTGATAATGGAGCTATTTCTGAACAGGGGAGCCACTCTCAATTGGTAGATTTGGGAGGAGTTTATGCAGAATTGTTTCGAAATCAAGAATTAGCCAAAGAGATGAAGATAATTCTTTAATGAATAATAGCGAAGATTTAAGAGACCGATATAAAGATTTGATTTTGTTTAAAAGGGTTCTCATTCATTTAAAACCCTATTCGAGTCTAGTAAGTTTGGCCGTTTTGCTACTCTTAGCTGTTTCTATATTAAACTTGTCTGGCCCTTATCTTACAAAAATTGTTATTGATGACCATATAAAAGAAGGAAATATAAATGGCTTGGATGTTATTGCGGCTATATACTTTGCGGTTCTGATTTTCTCTTTTATATTCCAGTTTTCTCAGACCTATCTCATGCAGTACATCGGACAAAAGGTAATGTTTGACCTTAGGTCACAAGTTTTCTCCCACCTTCATAAAATGTCTTTTTCTTATTATGATAAAAACCCTATCGGAAAGATGATTACTCGAGTAGTTAATGATGTGGAAGTGTTAAATGAAATGCTAACTTCTGGTCTCATTCTTATTTTTAGCGATTTGTTTACACTTTTTGGGATATTCTTTGTAATGCTGTACCTAGATTGGAAAATCACTCTGGTTGTCTGTATTGTTTTCCCTCTTTTAGCTATCGCTACCCGGATTTATAGGATTCGCGCACGAGATGCTCTAAGAAAAAACCGCGCACATGTTTCGGAGCTTAATTCCTATACCGAGGAAAATCTTTCAGGAATGGACACGGTTCAGTGCTTCAATAGCGAAAAGCACAACTTCAGAAAATTTTTTTCTATCAATAATGAGCGGTTAAAAGAAGATTTAAGGACGGTTCGATATAATGCCTTTTATATGCCATCCATTGATTTTTTTAATTCGTTAGCGATTGGCATGGTCATTTGGTATGGCGGCGGGCGATTTGTCCAAGATGAAATTCAATTAGGAGTTTTGGTAGCATTTATTCAATATTTGCAAAAGTTTTTTGAACCGGTCCGTGATCTTGCTGAAAAATTCAACATCATACAAACTGCTATGGCCTCATCTGAGAGAATTTTTGAATTACTTGATACACCGGAACAAATTCCGTCAATGGTTCCGCCTAAAAATGGTTTTAAAATTAAAGGTAAAGTTGAGTTTAAAAATGTTTGGCTTTCTTACAATGAGAATCAATTTGTCTTAAAAGATATTTCTTTTTGTTTGGAAAAAGGGGAGAGTTTGGCCATTGTCGGTGCTACTGGATCGGGAAAGTCGACCATCATCAATGCCCTTTGTAGGTTTTATGAAATTAATAAAGGTGACATCTTATTTGATGGGAAATCTATCAAAGACATTAATAAATTTGATTTACGAAAACAGATTGCATTGGTGCAACAAGATGTGTTTCTATTTTCCGGAAAAATTATAGATAATATTCGCCTAGGAAATGTGCAAATGAGCCAAGAGGAAATTAAATCTATTTCTATTGCGGTTAATTCGCATAACTTTATAAATAATTTTCCGCTAAAATATGAACAGGAATTAATTGAGGGAGGGGGAAGTATTTCTTCTGGGCAAAGGCAACTACTATCGTTTGCCAGAGCGCTCGCAGTAAAGCCTCAAATATTGGTTCTAGACGAGGCAACTTCTAGCGTTGATATGGATACCGAGCGTCAGATTAAAAATGGAATTAAAGAAATGACTCGTGGACGAACCAGTATTATCATTGCGCATAGACTCTCTACTCTGATGTATGTTGACAAAGTGCTTGTGCTTAAAAATGGAAAGATTATCGAATTCGGTAAGAGAAACGAACTATTACAGCAAAGAGGGGTCTTTTATAAACTCTGCCAAGCGCAGATAAAATCAGAGCAATTCAGCGCCGAACAATAATGTTTTTTTTACTTGTAACTTATTACTAATTTTTCTACAGGGCGATTATTCTGAATATGTTCTATAAGAATTTCTTCCATATCTTCTTTTGTACGTGGTGCATACCAGATATCATCCGGATAAATCACCATTGTAGGGCCTTGAGAGCAGGCATCTAGACAACCGGATTTGTTTACACGTACTTTCTTTTTTAAACCCAGTTCATGCACACGGCCTTTAAGGTGATCCAGTAACTTTAGTGACCCTCTTGAAGTGCAACAGCCTCTTTTGTCACCTGTTTTTCTTTCGTTGATACAAATAAAAATGTGTTTTTGAAAGCGGCCCATTGGCTTGGAATCGAAGACTAGTCGGCTTGGGGGATTTTATGGCTAGGGTCGTTTTCGTAATATTTTTTGAAATCGCCAAAGTTAACGTAGCACCTTTCGCAGCTATCAGGAAACACAGTGACGATCACACCGCTTTCGATTTTGGCAGCCAACTTAAGAGCGCCTAACATGGCAGCCGCTGATGAATGTCCGACTAAAATTCCTTCCTGTTTTTCTAATGTTTCGACCATATCGTAAGATTCTTCCGTGGGGACACTGATTTTACCATCTAGTTCATTTTCCTTGTAAATGCCTGGAATAATGGATGTCTCCATATGTTTGAGACCTTCCAATCCATGCAGTGACTCTGCGGGCTCAACAGCGTAACATTTAATATCAGGGTTAAAACTTCGAAGGCCTCGACTGGTTCCCATTATGGTCCCACCCGTACCAATTCCTGCGAGAAAGTGAGTAACGCGACTACTGGTTTGTTTCCATATTTCTTTGGCTGTGGTTTCGTAATGAGCTTCCCAGTTAGAATCGTTATTGTATTGGTCTGGCATAAAATATTTGTCGGGGTCTTTTTCATAAATTTCTTTGGCTAGAATAATTGCACCATCAGAACCTTCGAACGGGCTGGAGGTTACGATTTCTGCACCATAAAAGTCAGCCATGAGACCTTTTCGTTCTTTACAAACATTTGCAGGCATAACGAGTTTGACTTTGTAGCCCTTTACTTTTCCTATCAATGCATAGGCGATACCCGTATTTCCAGATGTGGAATCTAGAATAGTTTTATCTTTGGTCAATTTGCCAGATTTTTCCCCATCTTCGATCATTTTAAGTGCGGGACGCGATTTTACTGAGCCACCAGAGTTTTTCCATTCTGCTTTAGCATAGATATCCACATTCTTATACTCTTTACCAATGTTATGAATTCGAATCAAAGGGGTATTCCCAATTGCATCCAAAACAGACTTGTCCGTTATGACTGGGCAGGTAGGAGCCTGTACTTCAAATGGGATAGGAAAACTCAAAGGCTTTTTTGACATTTAAAAATCTGTTAGAAAAATATAACCTGTTGTCCTGAATATTCTAACTGGCAAACAGGTAATTGTTAAAGTTTAGTCAGAGTGACAGTCCACAGAACTCCTCATAATCAATGAGCTCTTTGATTGTGGGTTCATCGCTACAGACAGGACATTTTGGATCTCTTTTTAGTTTCAACTTTCTAAACTCGGTTTTTAATGCATCATAAATGAGTAAAGAACCTACTAGTGTTTCTCCTTGCTCTAAAATCAGTTTTAAAGTTTCCACCACTTGCAGATTTCCAATAATACCTGCTAAAACACCAAGCACTCCACCTTCTTGACAATTTGGCACAAGACCGGGTGGTGGAGGTTCAGGATATAAACAGCGATAACACGGCCCGTCATTGGGTTTAAATACTGTAACCTGACCTTCAAAACGAAAAATACTGCCATGAATATTGGTTTTTCCAGTCAACACGCAAGCATCATTAATGAGATATCGTGTAGCAAAATTGTCTGTTCCATCCAATATATAGTCGTAGGGTTCAAACAGACGCATGATATTGTTTGAACTTAATTTTTCATTAAATATGGTAACTTTGACATCGGGATTAAGAGCCTCTATGGTTTTTTTTGCGGACTCGGTTTTGAGCATTCCTATTCGTTCGGTGTTATGAATGATCTGTCGTTGTAAATTGCTTAGATCAACCGTATCAAAATCGATGATTCCCATATTACCAATTCCCGCTGCAGCGAGATAGTAGGCTGCTGGAGAACCTAATCCGCCGGCACCCACAAGCAATACTTTTGATTCTAGGAGTTTGCTTTGACCCTCTCCCCCTACTTCAGGCAGGATGATATGACGGCTGTATCTCTCGACTTGTTCGTCTGAGAAATCAAACATTAAATTACTCCGCCTGCAATTGCCGGGATGATGGAAATTTCGTCGCCATCTTTCACTGCCGTTTTTTCTCCTTCAAGAAAACGTATGTCATCTTCGTTTAGATAAATATTAATGAATCTTCTCGGAGTGCCGTCATCTTCGCAGATGCGCTCTTTGATGCCTGCAAATTGGGACTCCAGATTATTAAGGATTTCTGTAATATTAGAGCCGTCAGCTGTTACTTCACTCTTATTGTCAGTCAATTTCATTAATGGTGTGGGTACTCTTACTTTTACTGCCATGCTTTGCTCCTTTTAAACCGTTAAACTGTTTTCAAAAATTTCTTCAAAACTATTTACTTTAGGCTCGATCACCATTGGTGTCTCAAAACAATCGGCTAGAGCTTCCTGGGTTTTCAAACCATTTCCCGTGATACAAATTACAGTTGTTTCG
This sequence comes from uncultured Nitrospina sp., assembly GCA_913044145.1. Taxonomy (GTDB): domain Bacteria; phylum Nitrospinota; class Nitrospinia; order Nitrospinales; family VA-1; genus UBA8687. The sequence continues at coordinate 16,752 of CAJWOD010000003.1, forward strand.
TCGGGTTTGATACGCCCTTGCTCAACCAATTTTTTTGTGACTCCCACCGTCACTCCTCCTGCGGTTTCTGTAAATATGCCCTCAGTCTCGGCTAATAATTTCATAGATTCAACCACTTCTTGATCAGACACATCTTCACCATAGCCACCACTCACATTGGCTGTTTTAATACCATAATACCCATCGGCAGGATTGCCAATGGCAATCGACTTGGCAATGGTATTTGGTTTTACCGGAACAATATTTTCACTACCGTTTTTTATGGCGGTTGTGACTGGTGCGCACCCGGTTGCCTGTGCTGCAAAAATTTTACTCTGCACTTTTTCGACCAACCCAAGCATTTCAAATTCGTGAAATGCTTTCCAAATTTTTGTTATCAATGAGCTTCCTGCAACTGGGACCACTACATTATCCGGGGTTTTCCACCCTAATTGTTCGGCGATTTCATATCCATAAGATTTTGATCCATCTCCATAATAAGGACGAATATTAATGTTTACAAAAGCCCATTTATGGTTCACAGCAATTTCGCTGCATAGCCGATTTACATCATCGTAGCTGCCTTTAACTGCAATCAATTGAGAACCATAAACTAGAGTGCCAAGAATTTTTCCTGCTTCCAGTCCGTCAGGAATAAAAATGCAACTTTTTAACCCTGCTTCAGCAGCATGGGCTGCAACAGAGTTGGCTAGATTTCCCGTTGAAGCGCAGGAAATGGTGTCGAACCCAAATTCAATAGCTTTTGATACCGCAACTGCAACTACTCTATCTTTAAAAGAAAATGTCGGATGGTTTACACTGTCATTTTTTATATAGAGGTTTTTTATACCTAAAACTTTCCCCAGGTTTTTAGCCTTCACCAACGGTGTAAAGCCCGCTTTTAGCCCTACTTTAGGGGCTTCATCAATGGGCAGCAGGCCCTCATAGCGCCACATTGTTGGAGGCCCGGCTTCGATAGACTTTTTATTTACGACCTTTTTGATGGCTTCATAGTCGTAGTTGCACTCAAGAGGACCAAAACAATATTCACAGACGTGAATCGGTTCCTTTGGGTATTCCTTTTTACATTCTTTACAAATTAATCCTTTTACATGACCCATTCCAACATTCCCTTAATTTGATTACAGCAAAATGATAAATTTACCGATTAAGATTCATATAGAGCTCGCCTACAAGGCAAAACCACAACCACATTTTTTTTAGGGCCTAATTCTTTAGCTATTTCATTGGCAGCAAAGCATGCGGCCCCAGAAGAGCTCCCAGCGGTAATACCTTCTTCTTTTCCAAGTCTCTGAGCAAATAGAAAAGCATTTTCATCAGAAACGGGTAAAATCCGATCTAGCAAATCAAAATTCAGTACATTTGGTTTAAATCCTGCTCCAATTCCTTGGATTTTGTGGGGACCAGGCGGATTTCCTGATAAAACTGCCGAGGTGGCAGGTTCTACGCCTATTATTTTTATCTCCCCATAATGTTTTTTTAAAACTTCTCCAACACCAGTTATAGTCCCTCCAGTACCTATCCCTGCTACAAATCCATCTATAGGCTCTCCGTCCATCGCAGAAATAATTTCGGGGGCGGTTGTTTTTCTGTGCACCTCTGGGTTAGCCGGATTGTTGAATTGCTGTGGCATAAAATAATCTGGATTTTCAGCTAGCAGTTCCTCAGCCCTTTCTATGGTGCCTTCCATTCCAAATTCTGCTCGGCTTAATTCTGTTTTCGCACCAAAACTTTCAAGAATCATTCTTCGATCGGTGCTCATATTCTCCGACATGACAAGCACAACATTGTACCCCTTCACGGCACCCACTAAAGCAAGACCTATACCAGTATTGCCACTTGTAGGTTCAATAATTGTAGAACCTTGTTTTAAAAGCCCCTTTTGTTCAGCATCTTCCACCATGGCGAGTGCAATACGATCTTTGACACTGCCTCCCGGGTTATAGGATTCTAATTTAGCAAAAATATTAGCGCCATTTTCGGGAATAACACTATTTAGTTTAACTAAAGGTGTACTACCGATCAACTCTAAACTATTTACAAATTTGGATTTAATCATTTTGACTCAAATGAAATGTATAAATATCTGGTTTATGAATTGGCATCCACCTTGGATGCCCTTAAGAGGCAAAAAGAAGGATTAGATAATATAAATAATAATACTATGCTTTAGATCTACTATGAATTCAAGCGATTTATGGGGTTTTGGGGAGAGAAAAAGTCAGTTGTTTGATGACTTGTTTTTTCCTAACCCATATTGGCATTTTATACTTTTCTGATCACAAATTACGAATCATTATCGTTGGGTATCACATTCAGGAATAATGAAAAAAATAACTTTGTTGTCAGATACAAATATTAATAGCTATACGATGGTTTTATCTGGATTCCTAAGGTTTTTAGAAAAATCGAGAAAGAGCTTTAAATAATTATGGTTGCGCTGGTTACCCAAGCGATTTTTAATTTTTAGCTAATGGTTTGTTTGGAGTTATTTTTATGCATTGTTTATAATTACCATCGTTATCTAATTTTTTGGAGATGCAGAGTTGAGTGCGCAATCATTAATGGATGAGTTATTAAAATGCTTGCCGATTCGAGTTTATGGACGTGGAGCGGTGCTGGTACTTTTGCGTGAAATGGGGTTTCAGGTGAAAAACAAAACTCCACTGGAAGTTACGGATATTTATCGTGATGACAATTCCGGTGAGTTGGTTTGTAAGTTGACTCCGGATGGAAAAGGCGATTTTACCGCTGCCCTCACCAACTTAAAGCTGGACATCAAACACCCCCTGTATCAAAAGGTGAAAAACTATCAGATAGAAGTTTCCGAGGCATTAGGAAAACTTGATGAAGAAGATACTCGCCAGACAAGCATCGATCAGGAAGACCGCGGTGGATTCCGTGTGGGGAACTTGTATAAAAATAAATAATGTTTCTAAGTTTTAACCGTGGTTAGTAGTTTCTCTATGACGTCGGTGACCTTGATATTCTCCGCTTCAGCCTTGAAATTTAAGATGATTCGATGTTCCAAAACCTGACGCGTAACCGCCTTAACGTCTTCAATCGTAGTCGTAACACGGTTGTCCATCAGGGCTTTGGCCTTGGCTCCTAAAATGAGATATTGAGAAGCTCGTGGACCGGCTCCCCAATCAATCCATTCCCTGACAAAGTTGGGTGCGTTGCCATTTAGTTGTGGGCGGGTACTTTGTACTAGTTCCACCGCATAGCGCGCAACATGCTCAGAAACGGGAACGCGGGGAACCAGGCCTTGATACTTTAAAACTTGTTCCGCGTTTAAAATAGATTTTAATTCCAGCAACTGGCCTGAAGTGGTGGAAAGCGCGATTTCGATTTCTTCTTCCTTACTGGGGTAAGCTACGTTGATAATAAACATGAATCGATCTAGTTGCGCTTCTGGTAAGGGATAGGTGCCTTCATGCTCGATTGGGTTTTGTGTTGCGAAAACCAGAAAGGGTGGATTCAGCGGATACGTGTTTCCTCCTACTGTCACTTGTTTTTCTTGCATCGCCTGTAGCAAAGCTGCTTGAGTTTTTGGCGGCGTTCTGTTGATCTCGTCGGCTAAAATTATATTGGAAAATATAGGTCCCTTAATGAACTGGAACGATCTTTTTCCAGATGTAGAATCCTCGTGAAGAATATCTGTTCCAGTGATATCCGATGGCATGAGATCAGGAGTGAATTGGATACGACTGAATTCCAGGTTCAGAACTTTAGCTAGAGTATTCACCAGAAGTGTTTTGGCAAGTCCGGGGACGCCTACAAACAGACAGTGGCCTTTTGAAAACAGGGCGACTAACAGGTCTTCTATAACCTCATCTTGGCCAATAATTACTTTCTGGATTTCCGCGACTACATTTTTTTTGGCATTTAATAGTTCTTGTGCCAGTTCTAAATCTTCCATTTAAGAAACCTCAATCTAATAAGCTGAGCTGCTGGGTTTGCAATTTTTTTTCTTTATCCATTTTCATGCGACCGTATAACTCTATTAATCTAACATGTGTAAAAGGGTTGAACGGATTGATTCGTGCTGCTTTTTTGAGATACTTCATGGCTAAGTCATATTGCTCACTAATAAAATAAATCTCACCAAGGTTGTTCAGCGTGGTGTGAAAATCAGAATAATATTCCAAACTTTCTTTTAAAAGTAGTTCTGCTTCATCGTATCTCTTTGTTTGGATATAGGTGCCTGCAAGTTTATTGAATAATATTGGGGAGTGAGTAGTAGATTTTTCTTTAGCTTTCTGATACTCAAGAATTGCCGCAGCATAATAGTCACGAGACTTAAGTATGTCACCTAAAAATGTCAAATCCTGTGTACGCTTGGTGCTCATTCCTTTAAAATCTTTTTCAGGTTCCAAGGCATTATTATTTTTAAACTCTTTTGTTAGCGGGGTAATTCCAGGAATATATTTGAGGTCTTTATTTTTAACCCATACTTCCCAGTTATTTTGAAATGTGGATATATCAGAGCCCGCAATTTCGTTAAAGCTTTCCTCGAACTCTTTTCCTTTCGCCAGATCTTCAAGTAGAAGAGGGAAGGTTTCTGCACCTTTTTTTTCTAACAGGTACTCCATCATTGTGGCAACTTCTGCATAGGCCAGTTGTACATCTTTGGCTGTTTTTAATTTCGCAAGGGATGGCATCATGTCTTTCAAAGGCACTCGGTAATCATTTTTCAATGCCCCGGAAAGAATGGTTTCCATGATCGGGGACATATAATTTGGATCATCCCTCCATCTAGTTTCTAGTAACTTTGCTATTCCCTCATGCATCCAAAGGGGGAGTCGGTTCCGACTTTTCTTTGTAAGGATGTAATGCACGTATTCGTGACTCAGAGTGTCCATCCAATTATAGCCGCGAACCAGGGAGCCTGGAGAAATCATCATGATCCGATTGTATTTACAGAGTGCCACCGTACCCGATGTGAGAATATCTTTTATGGTGAGTGGAGAAATTTTAGAAAACGGTTCCCGGTCAGGATAAATTTCAATGAGAACTTTTTCTTTTGGATAGTATTCAAGAATTTTTCCGAGCGCGTGATAAGATTTTTCCAAAACTTCTTCGGCATAGTGAATTAGTACTTCATCAGGTCCTTCTTCATATCGGAGACGAAAATGCTCTGTTTCAAGGGAAACAAAATTTTTGGAGGCAATCCGGGTGACGTTGACTCGTTTTTTAAAATCGGCGACTTCTTTAAAATTATTACCTACTTTTTTTAGGATTTCCCATGAATGCTCATAATTGCCTTTCAAGAATTCAATTCTCGCGCTGAGAAAATGAGCATCACCTGATTCTGGGTGTTCCTTTAGAAGCGATTTGGAAAGTTTTTCGGCAGCAAGTAAATCCCAATCCTGCGTTAGTTCATAGCCTATGAATACTTTTTGAGTAAGTGTTGGCTTGGAAAATGATAACCCAGGGGTACTAAGGACCAATAGTAAGAGTATCAAAAGAGTCTTGGTTTCTATTTTCATTGCACCAGTTCCCTATAGTATTCGTTTACCAATTGTTCGTAATTCTTTGGGGTTTCTTTTTTCATTGCGTCCAAAATTTCTTCCCGAAATTCGCTGGGCACCTTGTATTGATCCTTAGAGGGTAAAAGAACTTTTTCTTTCTGCATTCTTATGGCACCTCCGCGCCCAGAATCTCTCCGGTTTCCTGTTCCCAATCGAAGCCGATTTTGAGGTTTACCTTGTTTAGACATTTGCGAGCCAGAGTTTTTCATCTCTTTTAACATTTTTTGAGTTTTCTGGATCGACTTCATAGCCTTATTTTCAGATTCTATACTTCTTTGTACCTGGTTTTGATTGAGCCGAGACTCTGCCTTTTTAAGATTTTTCCCTGCCATTTGCATGTTTTGTGAAAGAGTAGGAGGGAGCATGGGGTTTCTTTGATTCATTTCTTCAAATTGTTTTCGCATCCCCTCTGTTTTTCCGCGAATATTTTTTTCCTGCTGAGCCATCTTTTTCAGTCTATTTTTTTCTTTATCGGAGAGAAGTTTTTTATTGTTAGCTTGAATAGAACGCTTTAAGGTCCCAAGCTTCTTAGAAATTTCACCATTCAATCGGGTTATTTGTCTCAAATCGTCGTTCATCTTTCCGCCAATATCCTCCAATAAGTTTCGAGATGTTCTCAGGTTGCCTTGCCAACGCAAAATTTCAGGATAGGTATTTTTGAAAAGCAAATTGAAATCATTCAAATCGTTCAGCTCTGCAAGTTCTTTTAGTGTGTCGTATTTGTTCTCAATTTCAGGAAGGTTTTCCTTAAACTCTTGGAAGCCTTCGGTCCTAAGGCTGCTTAGCTCCCTAACGATCTTGGCGAGTTGACGACGACGGTTGTTTAACTCGGTAAAATTATCTGCCAGACTTTCCTTTAGGCTGGAGTCTATGGTTTTTTGTCCTAG
>CAJWOD010000004.1 GCA_913044145.1 uncultured Nitrospina sp.
CGGAAATATTTGAGCTATGGCGGATTCCTTTTTATTGATGACAACTCCGCCAAATCTGATTCTGGATTTGATCATTCTGTTCGAAGAATGGTTAAAAGGCTTTTTCCGCAAACACCTTTGAGGAATATTCCCCGGGACCACTCTGTTTTCCGCTCTTTTTATTTGCTCAATACAGTTTCGGGTAGGGCTATTATCAAATCTTATATGGAAGGTATTTCCGTTAAAGGGCGCACTGTCCTTATATACTCTGCCAACGATCAGGCAGGGGCCTGGGCGCGCAACAAGTTGGGTGATTGGAATTACGATGTCATAGCCGGGGGATATCGTCAACGACAACTGTCGATACGACTTGGTATCAATATCATATTATATGCTTTAACGCTCGATTATAAAAAAGACATGGTGCATTTGCCTATTATCTTGGAACGGCTACGCAGGTATCAATCTCCATGAATAAATTGGCAAAAATTCTTGGGTTCGATCCGAAGGAATATGATCAATGGCAGATCAACTGGGGACTGGAAGACCCGTGGATGGTTATTATTTTTCTAGGGTTGATGGTACCTCTAGCACTTTGGTTTTTCTGGACTAGTTTGAGAAGGATAGGCTCCACGCCTAAGAAAATTTTCCTTTTTTCTCTTCGTATTTTTGCTTTCGTTTTTCTGCTGATGGTTTTGTTGCGACCCGAACTAGTGTTTCAAAAGAGCCATTCCCTAAAAAATCATATCGCTGTTTTGCTTGATAATAGTAAAAGTCTTTCTATTAAAACATTTCCTGAAGAAATCTCTCGTGCTGACCTAATAAAAAAAACATTGGAATTTAATAAAAAATATTTTGATCAACTAAAAACAGAATTTAATGTTGACACTTATTTTATATCTGATGGAGTGCAAAAAACCAACTTTGGCTCGAAAAATTATCGACCTTACCGGCCGTATACAGATTTTAGTCCTGCTTTAAAAGAGTTAGGTAGGAATTATGAAAATAAGTCGCTACAGGGGGTATTATTTTTTTCAGACGGAGCCGACTTGACTGAGGAACGAAAAGACATGTCAGAGGGTATCTTAAACTCTTTGATTAAGATGCAAGTGCCTGTGCATACCTTTCAGGCTGGAAGTAATGACCAATTCAAAGACTTAGCGTTGGAATCTGTTTCTGTATCAGATTTTGGCTTCGTTCAGCAACCAATACGCTTGTCTGTTATGATTTTCTCTTCTGCATTGGGCAACCGAAATGTTCCTCTTGTTTTGAAGGAAGGGAACCGTATTCTGATTTCAAAGCTTATTGAGATTCGAAAAGATAAGAAGTACTACAAGGTGGACTTGCAGTTTACTCCTCGAAAAATTGGTAAACGTATTTATACTTTGAATTTACCGCGCTTTTCCGAGGAGTCAATTCTCACAAATAACCAGAAAGAGTTTGAAATTGATGTGGCGCGAGATAGGGTGCGTATCTTACACTTAAATGGGCGCCCATCCTGGGACTCACGTTATCTGCGTGAAGTTTTAGCAAATAATCCTAGAGTGGATTTGCTTTCTTTTTTTATTTTGAGAAACCTAGGGGATAATGTGGCTGCGCCAACCTCGGAGCTCAGTCTAATACCTTTTCCTTCAAATCTTCTGTTTGACGATTATTTAAGTTCATTTGACCTGATTATTTTTCAGAATTTTAAGTATGAGCCTTTTATTGATAAAAAATATCTAACAAATATCCGTAAATACGTTAAAAAGGGAGGAGCATTTTTAATGGTCGGTGGTGAACTTTCTTTTCAAGGAGGAAGCTATTCCCGCACGCCAATAGAGGATATTTTACCTGTAAGTTTTAAAGAAACCGACATCCGCTTTGTGGGTCAAGAATTTCATCCTAAAATCAATGAGGTTTTTTCCAGCCACCCGGTATTGCGTCTAGAAAAAGATTTGGAGTTGACCCGCGAAGTTTGGGATACCCTCCCGTCCTTGCATGGAGCAAACCTAGGATTAGTCGCTGATAAGGATGCATATGTTCTGGCAGAATTAGAAAATGCGTCCTATTCTTCTGTTCCCGCTCTTGTGTTCGGTGAGTTTGGTGAGGGAAGAACGGGTTTGTTGGCGACTGACTCTGTTTGGAGTTGGAATTTTCGCAAAGAGGGCGGCAGTAGATATTTTCATCGATTCTGGAATAATATAATTGACTGGTTGATTTCTGAGCCGCAAACCCGTCGTTTGCAGTTAAAGTCAGATAAAGATCGCTATCAGGAAGAACAGAAGGTCTTGATTAAATTTAAATTGCTAGAAAAAAATTATCAGCCGGCTTCAAATGTTACAGGTAGGCTAACAATTTCTTCCCGATTGGGTGAGATCATTTCAAAAGATTTGAAGACAGATGAGCAAGGAGAGCAGGTTTTTTCTTTTTTACCCAAGCAGGCAGGATTTTATAGAGCAAGTATAGTAATAGAAGAGCTCAAAGAAGAGATCATGTTTAGTGTATTAAAGGACAATGTGGAATTCGAGAAACCTTTGGTGAACGATTTTCTTTTGAAAAAAATTGCGGGAGTATCTGGTGGACAGTATTTTATCTTAGATGGTGCAAACGATTTAAGCGTACTTCAATTTGACAACTCAGAAGTAAAAATTAAAAGTCATAGCCGATCGTTTGCGCTTTGGGATAGTTGGTGGGCCTATAGCCTTGTGATCGGATTATTATTTATGGATTGGTGGTTCAGGCGAAAAGCGGGGTTGAGTTAATCGAAAATATTCCGATCATTTTCTAGAATTATATTCGCATTATATAAACAAAACGTCATTGTTTATTAGGGTTTTATCTAGTAAAATCCCTCTGTAGGTTGGAAATTCACTTCTCCTCTAATAATGGCATCCCTTGCCAGAAGAAAATTACATTAAGAAATGAAAAAAACAGTTAAAAAAGATGGATTGAATTTACGGGGATGGGTTCGTGACCGGATTCTTTTCCTTGCTATGGGGATATTTGTGGTCGGTGCTACAGGCTATATTGGTGCCGGAAAAATACTGGATGGCCAAAGTATGTGGCTGCATCCTGTGCGTGAGTTTGCATTGTTGATATCCCTGATCGGTGTGATTTCACTTGGTTATGAAATCTTTTTAAGGGAACTGACCTTTAACGAATATAAAGAAGCTTTGCAGGAGATTGTTAATCCAGATGCCGTTCGTTTGGGGATACAAGGTATCTACAAAAATCGTTCGGAGTTAGCTCAAGCTACTTCTTTTGAAGTATTGTTTGAAAAGGTGAAGGAGGAAATTTTTATAGGTGGTTCCTCTCTTTTGTCTATTTCGACCGCCAGTCGCGAATTGATTAAAAATAAAGTTTTAAATGGAATCACAGTCCGATTACTGGTTATGGATCCTAATTCTACTGTGGTGGAGTTAATAACCCGTCAAGGTGGAGGCCGGCACACGTTTCTGAACGAAATAAAAACATCACTTCTTTTATTGCAAAAACTACATCAGGAAATTGCTGATTCCAATGTGCCGAATAAAGGTCAGTTGATTGTTCACAGTTATGAGACCATTCCATCGCATTCCTTCATCTCTATCGACGCGGAAAGTTCTTCGGGAATAATTATTGCCGACATCGGACCTTATCTTGGACACAGTACGCCACGACCGAGCATGCAGGTGGTTAATAAAAAGAACGGTATGTTTAGTTATTGGAAAGAGATGAACGGTATTATGTGGAAAAGCAGTAAGCCCGTGAAGATGGAAGTCGACGATCCTTCAGCTATAAATACTAAGACCCTAGTCCTGGCGAGTGGCAGTAAAACGGAATTTTACGATTATGAAAGTGACACTTGGCAAAAAGCATCAATCTGCCAAATGGGAGATGCTTGGCGTGGGATCAAAGGCGGTGAGTGGATTTGGGTTCGTGATACTGTGACAAAAGAAGAAGCTATAACAGGAACCAAGAAAAAACTTCGTCTAAAATTTAATATACCATCCGAAAGTGCGGGTTCCATTCGTAGCGCAGAAATGTTCTTGCGGTCTGCGGATGCTTGTCATATCTCCGTGAACGATGTGCGCCTGGTTCAGGAATATGGTGGTGCCGAATATCCAGACCCCTTCCTTATTGATATAGACCAATACGTCCAGGTCGGAGACAACACCATAACGTTTGAGTTAGTTAGTTATGCCAAGCCGGATGCTAAGGCCCCAGAAGACAACCTCGTCGGTCTCATTTACCGTTTACACGTCGAGTATTCCTAGCCCCTCTTTTTTTGCGCTTAAAAATATTTCTATTATTAAATTTTGCACTCCTTGGAGAAGGCTCGGAGTTATTCATACATTGTGATTTCTTAGATATCCTCATGGAACAAATAAGGCTTGTAAGAAGATTTGAAAGCAATCATCTAATATGCTGATTATAAAGGGTTAAGTTGTATTTAGTGACGTGATTTTTCTGCGGTATATCAACTTAAATCAAATATTGACAGGGTAAGGTGGACTGCTATAATCCCGACTCCTGAGGCTTTCTCGTTTGGTCCCTCAGACTTCAGCTAACATATTATAGTTGCAAGGCTAAAGGGATTTCTCACATTAGGGCCCTAGATAGGTATTGATGCCAATATAAATATAGTAACTTTTCTTTTTTTCTGTCGAACTTGGCAAAGTTTTTATGGCTGAATATTTTTATATTTCATTATTTGCAGTTGTTGCCCTGGTGGTGATAGGTGCCTTATTGGCATTATCTACCTTATTGGGTCCACGCAATGCAACTCCCCAAAAATTGTTACCTTATGAGTGCGGCATTATCCCGACAGAAGAAGCCAAGGGTAGGTATCCAGTACGCTTTGCAACTATTGCCATGCTTTTCATCATTTTTGATGTGGAGGTGGTTTTCATGTACCCATGGGCGGTGGCATTAGGTGAACTGAAGCTTTTCGGTTTGATCGAAATGCTTATTTTTATAATCATTCTGGGAATCGCATACGTCTATATTTGGGGACGAGGAGGATTAGAATGGGATTGATTGATCAAGCGGTCGATGCATTTGAAAACGAAGTAAACAATTTAAAGTTGAATGTTCAGGATGCTGTGGAGGCGATGGATTATGAATACTCCGGTTCCCTCTACGATACTGTTTTAACTACCAAACTGGGGAAAGTAGTTGGTTGGGCGCAAAAAAATGCTTTATGGCCTGCCACCTTTGGTCTTGCGTGTTGCGCCATTGAAATGATGGCCATGGCAAATTCCCGTTGGGATGCTGCACGTTTTGGAGCTGAAGTCTTCCGTGCTTCGCCGCGTCAGGCAGATTTGATGATTGTGTCGGGCCGTGTTTCACAAAAGATGGCACCCATCCTGAAACAGATTTATGACCAGATGCCAGAACCTAAATGGGTGATCTCGATGGGCGCCTGTGCTTCCTGTGGCGGCGTTTTCAATAATTATTCGATTGTACAGGGTGTTGATCGTGTAGTACCGGTGGATGTATATGTTCCTGGATGTCCTCCTGGCCCCGAGGCCTTGTTGTATGGCGTTATTAAACTCCAGGAGAAAATAATGATGGAAGCGGGTACTGATAAAGCTAGGAAGAGGGTGGCATGACGAGTGAGGAAATCGTTAAGAAGATAAAAGAGAACCTTGCCGATATCGTACAGAATACCGATTTGCCACAGGGTGACGCAGTCATTTTTGTTGCGCCAGATTCTCTGCAATCTGTTGCAGAATTTCTTAAGAATGATGCGGATTTAAAATTTGATTACCTTTCCGATGTGCGTGGCGTTGACTATTTACTTGAAGAGCGAGAGCCTCGTTTTGAGGCAGTTTATCAACTGTATTCCATTGACAACCAACATTCCATTAGGCTTCGTGTGGGGATAGAGGAGGATAATCCCTCTGTTCCGACAGTGTCGAACCTTTGGAAAGGTGCGCTTTATCCCGAGCAGGAATTATTCGACATGTTCGGAATCAATGTTGAAGGTCATCCAACAATGGAGCGTTTGATTATGCCTAAGGATTGGGAGGGTTTCCCGCTAAGAAAAGATTATCCGTTAACAACAGAAACCGTTGCTTTTTCTCATAATAGGGATTTTAAAAGCGAATTGGTTAAATCGAAACCACCGACTCGGTAAGAAGATCTCGTGAGTGTAACTGAACAGGGACTGCTGGAGCGCGATAAAGATACGATGACCCTCAACATGGGTCCGCAACACCCGAGTACCCACGGGGTATTTCGTGTCATCTTGGAAATGGATGGCGAAGTTGTCAAGACCGCTGAACCTGAGATAGGGTACCTGCATACCGGAATCGAAAAAACTTCTGAAAACAAACGCTATGTGCACGTGATCCCGATGACGGATCGCTTGGATTATCTCAATCCTCCTGGAAACAATCTTGCATTTTGTCTTAGTACTGAAAAACTCTTGGGAATTGAAATTCCTGATCGGGCAAATGCTCTTCGGGTGATCATGTGCGAACTCGCTCGTATTGCCAGTCACCTTGTCTGGTTGGGAACACATGCACTAGATATTGGTGCAATGACAGTGTTTCTTTATTGTTGGCGAGAGCGCGAGATGATTCTGGATCTAAATGAGGAAATTTCGGGAGTTCGTATGATGACAAGTTACATTCGCGTTGGTGGAGTGGCAAAAGACGCTACTCGATCATGGTTGGATGGCATTCTTGATTTTATACAATATTTCCCCGCAAAAGTAGATGAATACGAAAGGTTACTTACTAAAAATCCAATATGGTTGGACCGTACACAAGGTATCGGTAGTTTTACTCGGGAAGAAGCGATCAATTGGAGTTTAAGTGGCCCGGCATTGCGCGCTTCGGGAGTGAATTGGGATATTCGTAAATCGCAGCCTTACAGCGGTTATGAAAATTATAACTTTGAGGTCCCTGTTCAAAACAATGGTGATATTTTTGATCGTTACCGTGTACGAATTGAAGAAATGCGACAGAGCCGCTCTATCATTCAGCAGGTTTTAGAAAATCTTCCAGGCGGCCCTTACAAGGATCCCGATAATAAAGTCTCTTTGCCAGCCCGCGAAACCCTTCATACCAGTATGGAAGCTTTGATTCATCATTTTAAACTGGTTTCAGAAGGAATCAGCGTTCCAAAGGGTGAGACTTATGTTCCGATTGAAGGAGCAAGAGGCGAAGTCGGCTTCTACATTGTCAGCGATGGAACCAATGTTCCTTCGCGCGTCAAGCTCCGGGCGCCTTCATTTATGGCGATCCCGGGAATGTGCAAGATGATGGAAGGTTGCTATATCGCAGATGTGGTCGGGATCATTGGTAGCATCGATATTGTAATGGGAGAAGTAGACCGTTAGATTTAGAGCGTGAGGGGTGATAGGAAAAAATTTAGCCGATTGTAGTTTTTTTTGGCTTTTTACTTTTGGTTATTTTCCTTCATGTAATAGCGGAGGGGAGCCAACAATAATAAATGAATTATGGCAAAGTATAAATTTACAAAAAATCAGGAAAAAGAGATCAGTGGTATTCTTGAGAAGTACCCGGTTAAAACCTCGGCGCTACTGCCTTTGCTGACTCTGGTTCAGCGGTCTGACCAGCTAGTAAGTCCGGAAGCTATGGTTGCGATAGGAGAAAAGCTGGATGTTTCTCCTGCTTATGTCCAATCGGTCATGTCTTTTTATACGATGTACCATACGCAAAAAGTTGGTAAGTACATGATTCTGTTCTGTATCAATATTAGTTGCCAATTGAATGGATGCGACAAGCTCCTTGAGCATACAGCAAGAAAACTTAATATTAAGGTAGGGGAAACTACCTCGGACGAAAAGTTTACCCTCCATCGAGAAGAGTGTTTAGCAGCTTGCACGGAAGCGCCGATGATGCGGGTTAATGATACTTATTATGGAAACCTGACTGAACAGCGCATCGATCAGATCATTGACTCACTGGATTGATTTATGACTCAGATTCTATTTAAAGATATAAATAAAAAAAATCTTCATACGATGAAGGTGTATGAGGGGATCGGTGGATACCAGTCTTTAAAAAAAGCGTTTTCCCAAAAGCCCGAAGAGATTGTTGAGGCGGTAAAGGCATCCGGTTTAAGGGGTCGCGGTGGAGCCGGTTTTCCTACTGGACTGAAATGGAGTTTTCTCGCTAAGGATGTTTTTCCGCGCTACCTCTGTTGCAACGCGGATGAGTCGGAGCCAGGCACTTGTAAAGATCGGGAGTTGTTGCTTAAAAACCCTCATCTTCTTATTGAGGGAATGATCTTATGTTCCTATGCTTGTCGAATAGAAACGGGTTATATCTATCTACGCGGAGAGTTTCACGATCTCAGTTTAATTATGGATAAAGCTTTGGATGAAGCTCGCGCAAAAGGTTATCTGGGAAAAAATATTTTAGGTTCCGGATTTAATTTGGAAATACATACGCATCTGGGTGCAGGAGCCTATATATGTGGAGAAGAATCAGCGTTGCTTAATTCCCTTGAAGGTGGTCGCGGGGAACCAAGGATGAAACCGCCTTTTCCTGCGGTTGAAGGGTTGTACTCGAAGCCGACAGTCATTAATAATGTTGAAACACTGTGCGTAGTTCCTTACATCGTAAATGAAGGTGCGGATAAACATGCGGCTTTGGGAACAGAAAAAAGTAAGGGAACAAAGTTGGTGAGTGTTTCTGGTCATGTAAAAAAACCTGGTAATTATGAAATTGAACTAGGGACACCTACAAGTGAACTTATTTTTAACATGGCCGGAGGAATTCAAAACGATAATAAACTTAAAGCGTTTATCCCGGGAGGATCTTCCGTTCCCATGTTGCCAGCGGATAAGGTCGATACCCCTTATGATTATGAATCCCTGGCGGAAGCAGGCACCATGCTTGGTTCCGGTGCGTTAATTGTTATTGATGACAGTATCAATATCGTGGAGGCTACGTTAAGGCTAATTAGTTTTTATATGCATGAGTCCTGTGGGAAGTGTACGCCTTGTCGTGAGGGAACTCGCTGGCTCCATCAGATTGTGGAACGCATCATGCAAAACAAGGGGCAATTGGAATATATTACTAAGCTTGAAGATATTTGCGACAATATGGCGTTTAAAGCTTTTTGTCCGCTTGCCGATGCTTGTGTCGCACCAGTTGTGAGCAGCATCAAGTATTTTCGCTCGGATTATGAAGAATATTTTAAAAATGTTCCTGCTGGTGTAGCCAGGTAATAACAGGAAAATATTGAGGGCTTTATGTCTGATGTTACTTTGACGATTAACGGGAAATCAGTGACTGTTCCTAAGGGGACAAAAGTGGTGGATGCTGCCAAACAGGTCGATGTGGATATTCCTGTCTTCTGCTATCACGAAAAAATCGGTCCGCTAGGTTGTTGTCGTATGTGTCTTGTTGAGGTTGAAAAAATGCCAAAACTTATGACCGCATGTACGATGGATGTGGCTTCCGATATGGTTGTGAACACCCTAGGAGATAAGGTTGAAAAAGCACAAAAAGGTGTGCTTGAGTTTACCCTTCTAAATCACCCCCTAGACTGTCCGGTTTGTGATAAGGGTGGTGAATGCCCCCTACAGGATAACACTTTTAAGTATGGACCGCCGGATACACGAATGGAGTTTCATCGTGCCAATAATGTTAAAGCAACCCCTCTTAGTCCGGTAATTACGATTGACCGGGAACGTTGTATTGCCTGCCAACGTTGCACGGCTTACAGCGAACGCATTGAGCAGGACTGTGGTTTGGTAATGTTAAATCGTGGGTTTCATAACGAGGTTAATACTTTCAATAATGAACCGTATGACAATCGTTTTTCTGGAAACGTAATTGATATTTGTCCGGTGGGGGCTTTAACGAATACCGACTTTCGTTTCAAGGCGCGTACCTGGGATTTGACGAACCAGGATACTCTGTGCGCGAATTGTGGTTGTAATTGTAACATCACTTTTGGGACTCGACTTAATGAGTTCATGCGTATTGAAGCGAGACCTAATGATGCAGTAGACGATGGCTGGATTTGTGATAAGGGGCGTTGGGGTCATGATTTTGTAAAAAATAAAAACCGAATAACTGCTGTTCGGGAAAACAATATAAAGGATACTAAGCCCACTTCCTTGCCAAATTTTCCGATCGATACGCCGACCGCACAGGCTGCTGAAAAAGTGGTTGAGGCATTCAAAAAAATAGCAGATGAATATGGACCTGAAAGCATTGGGTTTTTGGGGTCTCCCTACGCAACGAATGAAGAGAGTTATCTATATCAGAAGTTATTTCGACTATTGGGGACAAACAATATCGATCATAAATCGTATCTTGACACTCCGGGATTACCGATTGATCATTACGATATCGAGCAGATTGAAAGTTCTAATGTCGTTTTGTTGATTGCCAGTGACCCAACCGAAGAGTTGCCTATTCTCGACCTGAGAATTAAGAAGGCGGTTTCCCGATGTGGAACAAAACTTATTTGTCTAAATGATCAGGGTACAGCATTGGATAAATATGCAGATCTAAAAGTAAAATATAAAGTTGGCTCGGAAGCCGATGCCGTCGACGCACTTGCAAAAGGTTTAGCTGGTGAGCTAGGAGAATCGACAGATTTCTCCTCTAATCTTAGTCAAACCGGAATTTCTAACGATGAAATGAAGTCATTGGTGGAAGCGGTTAGATCAAGTATGAAAATTTGTGTCGTATATAACCCCGCTGCGCTGTCGGGAGATACGGCTCTTCGAGTCAAACGCTTGCTTTCTATAATCACTAAAATTCCTACAATAGAGTGTGGAGCTATTCCTGCAGCCCCAGCCACTAATGCTGTTGGTGCTATGGACATGGGTCTTGTGTCTGATTTTTACCCGGGCGGTGTCTCGGTTTCAGACGGCGAAAAGGTTAAAGAGTTGTGGGGAGAAACTGCGCCCACTAAAGCTGGCCTGACAGCCTTGGAGATGATTGCGAAGGCAAAAAGTGGTGAGCTAAAAGCATTATGGGTGCATCGGTCTAATCCGGTTGTAGATTTTCCCGGGAGGGCTCAAGTGGTTGAGGCCCTAAAGAACCTAGATCTACTAGTGGTGCATGACATGCTGGAAACGGAAACAACTCAACTTGCGAAAATCGTGCTGCCTTCTAATGGTCCAGGTTTTGATGAGGGGACGACCACCAATATTGGCGGCAGGGTTCAAGCTAGAAAAAAAGCTTTAGACTCTAATAGTATTGATGACTGGAAACTAATTAGTGTGATGCTAAAAAGGTTAGGGGATGAAACGGATTACTCACGAGTAGCAAAAGTTTTGGATGAAATTTCAAAAAAGGTTCCAGGTTACCAGGAAATTAATAGCAGGCTGGTGGGTAAATTGGGATGCAATAGGGGGCAAGTATCGAATGAGGAGGTTTCTCCTGGCAACGGTAAAGGTGCTCAGAGTAGTGATGGTAAATTAAGGTTACGTTTGGCTAAGTATTTGTTTGCCCACGATAAAATTCTTGACGCTTCATCAACATTGGCTCACCACTTTAAATCTTCTTCAGCTTTTCTCAATGAAGCAGATGCGAAAAATTTAGGGATTGCCAATGGTGATATTATTTGTCTCTCCGGAAATGGAATAGAAATAGATGCGGAGCTTACAGTAGATAATCGGTGTATGGCTGGGGGCGTGGTGATGCCAAAAGTTTCTGATGAGCAGGGTATCAATGGATTACTAAAACTCGATGGTAGCCCAACATGGGTAGATATTAAAAAAGTTTGATGGAATTTCCCGGAGAACGGTAGCTTGGATTGGGTAACTAAATTTTTAGATGAATTATGGGATTTTATCGTTCAATCTTTATCAGATAACGTTCCTTTAATTGTTGGTAGTGTTAAAGCAATAGTGATTGCTGTTGCCGTAATGTCTGTTGTGCCTGGTCTTGTCTGGCTCGAGCGGAGGTTGATGGGTCGTTTTCAGGTGCGTTTGGGACCCAATCGTGTAGGGCCATTTGGGTTTGGGCAGCCAATGGCGGATACGATCAAATTACTTTTTAAAGAATCAATCATTCAATCTTCGGCGGATAAGTTTTTGTTTCACCTTGCACCTGCTGTGGTTGTTTTTACGGCGATTGTTGCATTTGCGGTAATTCCTTTTGGTGCTCCGTTCGAAGTGTTCGGTCAGAATATTGAGTTATGGGGTGCAAATGTTAATAGCGGAATTTTATTTGTTTTCGCTATTTCGGGAATGGGAATTTACGGGATGGTAATCGCAGGGCTGTCTTCAAATAATAAATATTCGCTGATGGGTGGTTTGCGTTCTTCAGCACAAATGATTAGCTATGAATTATCTCTAGGGCTTTCGGCTTTGAGTATCATTGTCCTTACCGGCTCTTTAAGTCTCATGGACATGGTCGTAGCGCAAGAGAGCGTGCCTTTTATCCTAATTCAGCCTTTGGCTTTTTTATTATTTTTTATTGCCGGTGTGGCTGAGACAAACCGCGCTCCATTTGATTTGCCCGAAGCAGAGCAGGAGCTGGTTGCAGGTTTCCATACAGAATATACGGGAATGAAGTTTGCTATGTTTTTTATGGGTGAGTATATCAATATGGTGACCATGAGTGCTTTGGTAACCTTGTTGTTTTTGGGTGGATGGAATACTTATGGGATCCCGATTTGGCCGATTCTTGCATTTGCTGCCAAAGTGGTTTTCCTTTTATGTGTTTTTATATGGTTGCGTTCAACGTTTCCAAGAATTCGTTATGACAGACTAATGACTTTTGGTTGGAAAGTTTTACTGCCTTTATGTTTATTAAATCTACTAATCACCGGCACGCTTAAGGTGCTGTAGGACCGGGAGGAGCTATGTTACAAGCTACTTTTGCGGGGGTTAAAAACTTATTGATTGGAATGGGTGTGACCTTCCGTAACATGTTGAGCAAGCCGGTCACTTTGCAGTATCCGGAAGTTAAACGTACCATGCCTGCGCGGTATCGCGGCCGCCATTTTCTAAATCGAGATGAAGAGGGGTTAGAACGATGTGTGGGTTGTAGTTTGTGCTCCATCAACTGTCCGGTGGGTTGTATTCATGTTGTGTCTGCAGAGAATGATCCGAATAATCCGGTTTCCAAAGGAGAACGGTATGCCGAGGTTTATGAGATCAATCTTCTGCGTTGTATCTACTGTGGGTATTGCGAAGAGGCCTGCCCAGTAGATGCGGTGGTGCTTCGAGAGCATTACGAGCTTGCAGATTACGATCGAGACAATTACATCATGGAGAAGCAAGATCTTCTGGTTTATCCTGAGCCCAATGAGTTCCGAGTCAATATTTTAGGTAATACAGAACGTGTTAATAAATAAAGTGGGCTGTTTTGGGTTCGTTTTGTTTTAACACTTCGAGATATTAAATGTAGTATTTTTAGGGAGAGTATGTGTGTTTGATTTAGCAACTGTATTTGAGTTTACGCGCGATACAGTCATTTTTACCGTTGGGCTAACAGCTGTGCTTGCAAGCCTAGGGGTTATTTTATGTTCCTCTCCAATTTACTGTGCTTTGTATCTTATTAGCCACATGATCTGTTTAGCGCTGCTCTTTTTACTTTATAACGCTGAATTTCTAGCTGTAGTTCAGATTATTGTCTATGCAGGGGCAGTCATGATTTTGTTTCTTTTCATCATTGCATTACTGGGGGGGAAGAAGGAAGTTCAAGAGCTTACTTTTGAACGTTCGATTGCGGTTGCATTTATTTTTACTCTGCTGGGCGAATTGTATTTGTCTGCAACGGTAGGCCCGACTAAACAGATTGAAGGGAAAATCAACCCGGAAATATTTGGAACTGCCAAGGCTATAGGATTGGAACTATATTCCAAGCACCTTGTGGCTTTTGAACTGGCTTCGGCCTTGTTATTAGTAGCTGCTGTGGGCGTTATTTGTCTAGCCAAGTTTTCTTTTGCTCCTTTAAAAAGGCGATAATTATGGGTCAAGAGTTTGTGTTGCTTATTAGTTCATCAGTTTTTTGTATCGGAGCCTGTGGTTTTATCATCCGCAAGAACCCGCTGATTATGTTTATGTCTGTTGAGTTGATGCTAAACTCAGTGAATTTTCTTTTGATTGCTTATTCTAGTTTTTTGAATTCACTGGATGGTCAAATTTTTGCTTTGATCATAATGACTGTTGCTGCCGCTGAAGTAGTAGTTGGGTTGGCTATAATTCTTACAATTTTTCGCACCCGACAGGAAATGGATGTGGATCATATAAATGCTCTGAAAGGTTAAATTTTGTTCGCAAGCAGTTGGTTCATTTTATTATTTCCTTTAGCTGGGTTTATTTTTCTCAGTTGGTATGGGAATCGAATTTCGAAGATACTGGTCGGAGCGATCGGCTGCGGTGTTGTTGGCGCATCTTTTCTCACCTCGCTAGTGGCGTTGAGTAATTTACTTTTTTTGCCTGCAGAAGAGCGGGTAGGTAAAGTTCAGGTGCTGTATCAATGGATTTCATCAGCAGATTTCAAGCTTGACCTCGCCATTTTAGTAGATCCACTTTCTGTTTTCATGTTCCTCATTGTTACAGGGGTTGGTTTTGTAATTCATATTTACTCGATTGGTTATATGCATGACGACCCTGAGTATGCACGGTTTTTTTCTTATTTAAACCTATTCATTTTTTCCATGCTGGTTTTGGTGGCAGCGGCGGATTTCTTTTTCCTTATAGTTGGATGGGCTTTGGTCGGGCTGGCTTCTTATCTGCTCATAGGATTTTACAAAGAGAAAACCAGTGCGGTGCTTGCGGCACGTAAAGCTTTTGTGATGAATGTCATCGGCGATGTTGGCATGGTCATCGCGGCTTTTGTTATTTTTGAGTCTTTCGGGACCTTAAATTTTATCGAGGTATTTGCTGCGGCACCAGGAACCTTTAGGGTTAATGACGATCAAATTCTTTTAATTACTTTATTACTTCTTGTTGGCGCATTCGCAAAATCAGCACAACTTCCACTACATACTTGGCTGCCTGATGCAATGGAAGGCCCGACCCCTGTTAGTGCCCTGATTCATGCTGCAACTATGGTAACTGCTGGAGTTTATCTCGTTGCCCGGTGCCATGTTCTGTATGAGCTAGCTCCCTTTACAATGTATTTGATAGCTACAGTTGGAGTTTTAACAGCAGTGTTTGCTGGCACGATGGGGATGTTTCAATATGATATCAAGCGGGTGATTGCCTATTCCACTATGAGTCAGCTGGGCTATATGTTTCTTGCAATGGGAATAGGGGTATATAGCCTTGGCATGTTTCACTTAATGACACATGCCTTTTTCAAAGCGTTGTTATTTCTTGCAGCAGGGAGTGTTATTCATGCAATGGATGGGGAGCAGGATATTAGAAAGATGGGCGGATTGAGAAGGGTTATGCCTCTGACTCATGGTACATTTTTGATTGGTGCTTTGGCATTGGCCGGGTTCCCGCTCACGAGTGGCTACTTTAGCAAAGAAGCAATTATTCTTAGTTCTTATCATGAGGACATGGGAAATTTTATTTTCTGGGTAATCGCGCTCATCACCGCGGGTATGACGGCTTTTTATATTTTCCGAGTTTATTTCTCTACGTTTATTGGTGAAACAAGGAGTCCGGATGCACACCCTCATGAATCGCCTAAGACGATGGTCTTGCCTTTAATTATTCTAGCGATTTTTGCTTTAGGTGGAGGATTGTTAAGCCCATTGGTAGATGGATTTCTTGCACCCGTCTTTGGTCGTGAGGTCCATCATTTTCATGATGGCCTTTTGGAGACCATCGCGCTCATTGCTGGAATTGGCGGCATAGCTACTGCGGTGTTAGTGTATCAAATAAGTAAAGATCGCATAGAACTTATGAAAGAAGCGTTTGCCCCGTTATATGATTTGGTATTCCATAAATACTATATTGATGAAATTTATGATTTTTTAATTGTAAACCCTACCAAAGCGATTGGGGCTTTTATGGAAGAAAAGGCTGAAAAGCAAGGGATTGACTTTGCAGTCGATGAGGTGGGTTTTCAGGTTAAAGAAGTTAGTCGGGGAATCAGTTTCTGGCAGACAGGTAGGATACGTACGTACGCATTGAACATGGTTGCCGGCATGGTAATTATTTTATTATTTGTAGTTTTTCTGTAGATAAAAATGTTATCCCTTATTATTTTCATTCCTCTGTTAACAGCGATAGCGCTGATTTTTGTAGGCCGTGATAATACCGGACTGATCAAGATGGCAGGTGTCGGTGCAGCCACTTCAACCCTATTGGTTTCTCTATGGTTATTGTTTGCTTTTGATGTGAATAATCCGGGAATGCAGTTTGTGCAAACCTTGCATTGGGTTCCTGCTCTTCATATCAATTATCTTGTTGGTATTGATGGGATTAGTTTATGGATGGTGGTTTTGACTGCCTTTTTGGGTGTCGTATCCATTCTTATGTCCTTGAACCAGAAAAAAGACCTTAGAAATTTTATAGCTCTAATGTTGGCCTTGGAAGCGGGCACGCTTGGTGTTTTTCTGGCTTTGGATACTATTCTCTTTTATGTTTTTTGGGAGTTAATGTTGGTTCCCACTTATTTTATAATTGGCCTCTGGGGTGAGGGGCGCCGCGTTTATGCCACTATGAAGTTTGTGATCTATACTTTAGTAGGCAGTTTGCTGATGTTGGTTGCTATCCTCACTCTTACCATGGTTCATTATGGTGCAACACATGAAGTGACTTTTGATCTTCGAATTCTTACTCACACTCATATTGACACTTTCACTCAAATATGGATGTTTCTATTCTTTTTCGTGGCGTTTGCGATCAAGGTTCCCGTTTTTCCTCTCCATAGCTGGCTACCGCATGCCTATGTGGCTTGTCCCATTCCTGCATTGATACTTTTAACTGGGGCTATGTCTAAAACCGGCGCCTATGGTTTTTTACGTTTTTGTCTGCCCCTTTTCCCTGAAGCGATTGAAAGCATGGCTTTAGTTATTGGATTCATGGCTGCATCAGGTATGGTTTATGGTGCATGGATAGCTCTTGCACAAAAGGATATTAAAGCTCTTGTAGCTTATTCCAGTATCAGTCACCTTGGGTTCATTGTCTTGGGAATTTTTGCTCAAAATGGAGAAGGTATTGAAGGGAGTGTTTTGCAAATGTTCAACCATGGAATTATAGCTTCTTCATTGTTTCTAATTGTTGGGTTTATTGAATTTAGGATGGGTACGCGAAACCTTGGGGAGCTCCGTGGACTCAGTAAATCCATGCCTGTTCTTTATGGTGTTTTCATGCTTGTCATGCTCGCTGCATTGGGATTACCAGGATTGAATGGATTTGTAGGCGAGTTCTTGATTCTAATGGGCGTTTGGACTTCGCATTTATTGGCGGGTCTTGCAAGCATTTTAGTGCTGATGGGCGGGTTATCCATTGTATTTGCCTCCGTATATATGCTCTATATGTTTCAAGGCTCCATGCAGGAAAAACCCACCGTTGAAAATAATTCTGATATTAGTTCAAGCGAATTCAAACTTCTTCTCCCTGCCTGCATTTTAATTATATTGATTGGGTTATACCCAAAACCTATCATCGACCGTGTATCTCCCTCTGTTGAATCTTTGTTGCATCTCGAAAAAACCGTTAATTTGGAAACAGGAAAAGATACCGATCATCATTAAGTGGTTTATTCGTTTGTAGCTCACGATCTTCTTTAGCTGTTTTTTGCTCTGTTTGCGTTTAGAAATCGAATCTATGAAATTTGGAGAAAAAATCGTTGAAGGTGTTTTTCTGGAAAGACCAAATCGATATCTTGCGAGGGTGGAGGTTGGCGGGAAGGAAACCCTGGCTCATGTGCCTGATCCGGGAAGATTGCCAGGTTTGTTGCTTGCCAATCGCAAAATTAGACTGGTTCATCAACCCAGTGAAAAGCGCAAAACAGATTACACACTTGTTTTAGTTCGGCATGGATCTATTTGGGTTTCGGTATTCCCTGCTTTCGCAAATTCTTTGGTATCTAATGCATTAATAAAAAAATCCCTGCCTTTTTTTAAAGGCTATTCCGGTTTTGCGAGTGAGGTTAAGGCCGGTAATAGCAGGTTTGACTTTAAACTGGAGTTTCTTAGTAATTCCGTATATATGGAAGTGAAGTCCGTTAGTTTGGTTAAGGACGGTGTTGGGAAGTTCCCCGATGCACCCACAAAAAGAGGTCTAAAGCATGTTAAGGAGCTAATAGATTTTTGTGGAAAAGGCTTTCGCACGGCTATTTTATTTGTTTCCCAAAGGCAAGATACAATATCAATCACTTGTAACGATGAAATTGATCCTGAATTTAGTCAATGGCTTCGTAGAGCTCAGAAAGAAGGGGTAGAACTCTATGGGATGAATTGTGATCTAACCCCTACTACTATTTCTTTAAACCATGAGGTGAAGGTGATTCTGTAAAAAATTAATGACTTATGGTGCTTAAAGTTCAATCTATGAATAAATCTAAACTTGGGGTGGTAAGCCAGATACCATTGAACTTTAAATAATCCTGTTTCACGATCAGATAGAAAAATCATAGAACAAAAATCTTTGCTGGTGAAAATATTTTGAAAAGAAAGCTGGGGGACAATAGGCAAAAAAGGGTTAAAAAACCTACTGCAAAAACCATTACTTTATGGGATCAGGCATCGCGTTGGTACGATTCCTTGGTTGGTTCACAGGGGACTAATTTCCAAAAAGATATTATTATGCCCGGTGTGCTAAAAATGCTAAATGCTAAAAAAGGCGATAGAATAATGGATTTGGCTTGTGGGCAGGGAGTCTTCTCACGATTTTTATCTAGAAAAGGAATTCTTGTTGAAGGATTAGATTCTTCAGCGGAGCTAATAAACCGAGCTAAAACTTATTCGAATTCTTCCGTACGTTTTCGTGTTGGCGATGTGGCAAACCCTGAAAACTTTAAAAAAGATCGCTTCGATGGAATGGCTTGTTTGATGGCCATCCAGAACATTGAAAATATCGAAGCATTGTTTAAAAATGCGGCCATAGGATTAAAACCGCGATGTCATTTGGTTTTTGTGATGACGCACCCCTGCTTCCGTATCCCCAGGCAGACTCACTGGGGTTGGGACGAAGAAAAAAAGATGGAATACCGAAGAATAGATCATTATAGAACGGAAACAAATGTTCCAATTCTCACACCCCCTTTTGCAGATAAAAATTCTTTTACTTTTACCTACCATCGTCCACTTGAAAGTTATTTTACTGCACTTTCAAGTGCAGGTTTTGCTGTAGATGGATTGGAGGAGTGGATATCAAATAAAAAGAGTGAGCCAGGGAAAAGAGCAAAAGCTGAAAACCGTTCGCGAAAAGAAATTCCTCTTTTTCTAGCTTTGCGAGCAAAATTGATTGGATGAAAATTCTATGAAAAGTTTTACCTATGAACTTCCAGAGCAAGATAGACTCCTTTCTTTGATTAGAGAAAACTTGTTAAAGATTGGTGAGGAATGGCGAGAGATCGCAGATTATATGCTGCAAGGACATGTTGAATATAAACCTCTCCGCAGCAACCCCATGCGGTCTGGGACACAATTTATTTATCAGAGGGCTCGCCTCAATTTGACGCTTTATTTCCCCGAAAAAATATTCAATCGTTTTATGGGATGGATGGACTCAGAAAAAGTAGAAATTTTAAAAGCCGTTGCGCAGGCTTCTTTGTCTAAGAGGTCTGGTTATGATATTTATGAATTTAAAATCCATGGAATTATTAGTGATTCATGAAGTTTGGAATTATTCGGCTGTCTCCTTCCAGGAAAAAGAGAAGGGAATATCATCTTCAATGGCTTGGCGAATGCGTTTCATCCAGGTTTGATAAAAGGTTGAATTGTGCAATGTGAGTAAATACATAGCTAGAATTTCTCCAGCCATAATTAAGTGCCTTAGATAAGCCCTTGAATAGTTTTTGCAGGTGTAGCAGCAGCAATTTGAATCGACAGGTTCAGGATCATTTTGGTATTGGGAATTTTTGATATTTATTTTTCCGCCGTTTACAAATAAATACCCGTTTCTAGCATTGCGGGTAGGCATAACGCAGTCGAACATATCTACTCCCATAGAACTACAAGTTAAAAGATTTTCAGGAGTTCCGACACCCATTAAGTATCTGGGTTTGTTTGTGGGGAGGAGTGAGGTTGTTAGCTCCGTCATTTCGTTCATTAAATTTTTTTCTTCTCCCACACTCAATCCACCAATTGCATAGCCAGAAAAATCCAATGCGGTAATTTGTTCTGCGCTTTCTTTTCGCAAGCTTGAGTGCATACCTCCTTGTACTATTCCAAATAGAGATTGATTGCCAGGTTGGAAGGTGTCTTTGCACCGTTTAGCCCAACGAGTAGTGAGCTGTAATGATTTCTTAGTTGTCGAAAGATCTGAGGGATAAGGTGTCGGCTCATCAAATGCCATGATAATATCAGCACCTAATGCTTTTTGAATTTCTATAGCCTTTTCAGGGGAAATAAAATGGCTTGAACCATCAATATGCGATTTAAATTTTACTCCTTCCTCTGTTACCTTTGTTAACTTGTTCAAGCTGAAAACCTGATAGCCGCCACTGTCTGTAAGGATGGGATGACGCCAGTTCATGAAACTATGGAGCCCGCCCAGTTCTTGAATCAACTCGTGTCCCGGTCTTAGGTAAAGGTGATAGGTATTTCCTAAGATGATTTGTGCCCCAATGGATTCCAAGTTTTCAGGTGTTAAGGCTTTAACGGTTGCCTGAGTGCCAACGGGCATAAAACAGGGGGTATTAATTTTTCCGCGTGGTGTTGTTAAAACTCCAAGCCGTGCAGAAGAGTGACTATGTTTCTTTAATACTTCGAATTTAATCACTTTTTTTATTCGGAAGTAGAACTAAATTATTGACTTGGTTGGGATAGCAATGTTTCTAGAATTGCTTTTTGCACGTGCAACCTATTCTCTGCCTGATCAAAAACAATACTATCTTTTCCATCCAAAACTTCGGAAGTGATTTCCATTCCTCGGTGAGCTGGTAGACAATGCATTACTAATGAATTTTTTCCTGTAGCGTTTAGTAGTTTTTGGTTAATTTGATAAGGAGTTAAAATTTTCTCTTTTTTCTCCAGATCGCCAGTATCTCCCATGCTTATCCAGACATCTGTATATATAATATCCGCATCTTTGACAGCTTCAAAAGGATCTTCTATGATCTCGACTTTTCCATTGCCGTGGAGTTGGGGTAGCGAAGAAGGTTTGAATTCGGGTGGGCAGGCGATAACTAACTCCATTCCCATCAATGATGCCCCAGTCATCCATGAATACGCTACATTATTAGCATCTCCGACATATGCTATTTTTACACGATCTATTTTCCCGAGTTTTTCTTTAATAGTAAAAATATCTGCAAGAATTTGGACAGGATGATTCAAGTCAGTGAGGCCATTAATTACAGGAATAGTGGCGTGTTTCGCCAAATCTATCACTTCTTGATGGTTGTGGGTGCGAATTAGAATTCCATTAAGATAGCGGGAGAGTACCTGGGCTGAATCTTTAAGTGTTTCTCCACGATTCAATTGTAATTGATCTCCAGTTAGAAAAAGAGCCCGACCGCCAAGTTCATTCATTCCAACTTCAAAGGAAATTCGGGTGCGGGTGGAATGTTTATTGAAAATCATACCAAGCGATTTTCCTTTTAACGGAAGATGTTCTATACCCTTTTCCCTTTTTTCTTTTAAGGCTGTTGCTTTTTCGAAGAGGACTAGGATTTCTTCGCGGCTAAAGTCGTTGGTGGTTAATAGATCTTTTTTCATAAAAATATTTAAAATATTAGAAATTTATTTTGATAATTGAATAAGGCTTTTAGATAAAACAGGCATCAGGGTATTTATATCTTTACGGGAAATATTGAGAGGTGGAAGAAAACGTAAAATATTTTGTTGAATGCAATT
>CAJWOD010000005.1 GCA_913044145.1 uncultured Nitrospina sp.
TTTGGGATGGAAAGCATCAGGATCGAAATGGACGCAAGGTCATCTCAATGTGGCAACGTTTGAAGGTTCCGTTGTCACCGAATTGATTTCCTTGCAATGAGAGGGAAATTGGGTGAACTGTTATTAGGCTGTAATGTGGTTTGATTTTTGAAGCAATAAATTTATAGGTCTCTGCCGAAGAGCGGTTAATTTTTTTGCAAAATTAGTTCTAAAATAATTTGGAGAACGGTTACATGTCAGAAGAAAAGGACTTGGAGGAGACAGAATCGGAGGACTCGTTGACCGTGTCTGAAGATGATGAGTTAGATTTAGATGAAATGGATGAGGAGGAAGATGAAACTCCTGAGGAAGTTAGGGAGGTTGGCGCATATTTAGTCATCGGACAGGGCGATTTTTCCATGACGCAATCTAACAGGGGTGCCGATGATCCAGGTGACAATACTTTAAGTGAGCCTCAGTATGTGGAAAAATTTGGAGACATGCTGTTTGTATCCGATCGTGGAAACCACCGGGTTGTGATATGGGAACAGTTTCCGGAAGAAAATGGCGAGCCGTGCTCTTTAGTTTTAGGACAGGAAGATTTTGCAGATTGTTTGGAAAATCGTGGAATGACCACAACTTTGGATGAAATGACTTCAGGTCTGGGTGATGAATCCTTGGATGGGTTCACAATAAGTAAAGCCGAGGAAGATACCATTTCTCAACCTGCCGGTCTTCAGGTGATAGATGGAAAGCTTTATGTTGTTGATAGCGGTAACCATCGTGTTGTTCGCTGGGCAGGTATCCCCTCTGAAGACGGTGAAGCTCCTAGTTTAGTATTAGGACAAGATAATTTAGATGATAACGAAGCCAATCGACGTGGTTTTGTTGGTTCAGGTTCATTATTTTTCCCAATGGGAATTCATACAAGTGACGATCAACATATTTTTGTTGCTGATAAAGATAATCATCGTGTGCTTTTATGGAATAAAATTCCTTTTAGCGATGGCTGGAATGCAGATGTTTCCTTAGGGCAACGGGGTATGGATGAACGGTGGCCCAATCAAGGTGAGTTCGATAACGTGAACTCCGACACTCTTAGTTTCCCTACAGGTGTTTTCTTTGATGCTGAAAGTGAGAAAGTTTTTGTAGTTGATCAGGGTAATCATAGAGTTTTAATCTGGAATAAACTTCCTCGCGAAACGGGCGTGGCTGCCGATGTTGTGATTGGGCAAAAAGATTTCTTAAGTAGAGATCCAAACTCTGGGAAAGGCGCAAGCCGGGCTTGTCAGGAAGGTTTGTATTTCCCTACTGATGTGGTGGTCGGGGAAATGGGAATGTTCGTTTCTGATACGGGTAACAACCGTGTTTTATATTGGAAAGAAGTGCCTACTGAAAACGGTCAGCCCCCTGATTTAGTGATAGGACAAACCGGTTTCAACGATAATAAGGGAAACCGTGGTGTGGAAGGCGAAGCAACGGCTAGTACTTTGGATGATCCCTTTGGGTTGTTGTTGATCGAGGAAGAGGACGAAGAAGAAGGCCTTCGAGAAATTCCAATGCCGGATGAGGACGAAGATGACGAAACCGCTTTGGCTACTGTTGAAGAGGGAGAGGAAGAGGAGCCTCAGCCAAATTTTAAATTATTTATTGCAGACCGGGGGAATTCTCGTATTGTGGTTTGGAATCAATTGCCCTATCCGAAAGAAGAAGACAAGGACCAGGAAGAGTTTGAAGAGCTTCAGGTTGACGATGAAAACTTGTTGATCGGTGATGATGATGAGGATGACTTCTTTGACGATGATGAGGACGAAGTCCCTCCGGGAGAACTTCCTTCTGCCTGACAATAGTTTTTCTTCTCAAAAAAATGTGAAACAGATAATAAAATTCGACGGCTTGTGCAGTTACTGTGCAAGCCGTTTCTTTTTGTTTTAGATTTAATATGCAAAAAGTTCTTATCATCCAAGGCAGCTTAAACCCCAAATCCAAAACAGCGATTGTGGCACAAGAAGCAGAAAAAATTTTGCATCGTTGCGATGGTATTGATTGCCAGACTCTCGACCTTAGATATTTTGACATACAGTTTTGTGATGGTCGCAAGCTACAGGATTATGGCTCTGACACAAAAAAAGCCTATGCAATGGTTCAGGAGTCAGACGGTTTGATTATTGGGATGCCTGTTTATTGTTATTCTGTTTCGGGACCCTTAAAAAATCTTATAGATATTACTTCTTCTGCAATGGAAAATAAGGTCGCCGGTATTCTTTGTACTACTGGGAGTTCCATGTCTTACCTAGCTTCTGCGGATTTAGCAAAAATTCTTGCCTATGAATCCCAGGTGTTGTCTGTTCAGCCAGTGGTCTGTTCCAGTTATGAAGATTTTAAGAATGGGAAGCTAGAAAGCCAAAAAGTTCACGATAAACTTAATGCTATGATCGAGGCTCTTATCAGTCTTCTAAAAGTTTGAAGGTTAGGATTATTGACAGTAAGGAGGGATACCTTCTTCAACGCGGGTTCCTGCTTTTCCAGCTTTGATGTTTTTATGGTTTTTCCTGACTCCTGAAGCTAGCAGTTTCATAGATGTATCCATTGTCTCCATGATTTGTTTTGGACTGTCTTCCAAGACGTTGCCAAATTTAGGCTGGCATTTCAGATTTCCAACATCACAACAGGGTGTCATCTCTCCATTTTGTTGAATCGTCATAATGTCAATGGACCCACGGGCCGCGGGGCAGCCAATTAAGTATTTGTCCTGGGGAAAAGGCAAGGAGGCCATAGCCCGAAAACCATTTTTATCCACATCAAATGCAGGCAAAAGACTTATACCGAAAATAAAATCGGGTTGGCTGGCAAACGCTTCAGTGTCTCCCATATGAACGGTAAATAGTTTTTCATCGCAGTTCGGATGTTCGCTCACCAGATCTGCCACTTTTTGAGCATAGGTCTCGAGTAATTCGGTAACATGCGTGATACCCTTACCCTTGAAAAAGTTTAGAAGTAAACCAATCTGGTTTTTTAAGTCAGGCAGGGATTCATAAACCACATTTACTATCAGTTTGTTTTGCAGTTCCAACATTTTTTCCAGAAATAGTTTTTGTGAACTTTCCCATACGGTTGGATAAAGAGTGATATCAACCCTTGCATTCAATTTCATTATTTCAACCAGTCGGGACCAGCGTTTTGATTTTTCTGAAAGGATATCTAGATTTGTATGTAGGCAAACATGTGGAGTGATTGTTTGAAAAATTTTACAAATTTCTACAATATCGGGGTTTTGCGAGGCTTCTCCCCCCGTCAGGTTGATTTCCTGTTGAGCAAGAGTATTTAGTACTTCTACGTTTTTTATTTTTTCGGCCATATTTCTCGCTTGATCTGTCGTCAGATGCCATTCGGAAACAGGATGTTCCATCAATGGTTCATAAACGTGGCAGGAAATACATTCATCACGGTTATAGCGGTTGCAACTGGTTTCGACAAAGATGCTGAGCACTAAAAGACTCCATAAAGATTTGGTTCTTTTATACCTAGGCTATCAGATTTTATAAAGGATATTAATCTTTGAATTGAATATGTATGAAGGAAACCGGTAGCGGTTTAGAATGAAAGGCGGATTCGATATCCTTTTCCCTGTAACCCAGTTTTCTTAAAGGTTTCAGGGCTGCAAAGACTTCTTCTTTTGTAACATAGGCAACAGTATCGGGAACACCACGGGCGCTAAGGTTTTTAGCAAGTTGTAAAATTTGTTTTCGTTGCTTTTTAGGCGTCCCTGGCATAGGTGGATATTCAAGTTTTACCGGATAAGGGCTATGATATACAGTATTTAAAGCCTGTAGGGTACGAAGCATTAATATGTCCCGATCCCAACCAAGCATATTGGCAGCCTGAGGATGATTTTGTACGAGGTCGACAACCCCCGACACTTCTGAATCCAAACTACGTTTGACAAAATCGTTCTGATATTCTCTATTCACTTCGGAAAAACCAATCTCACGTCCTACTTCCTCTAACAAAGGAAAATTCACCATGAAAGTATATTGCCCCCCATATAAATTAAAATAAGGTCGCCCTTCCTGATTCAAGTCTTTGAGGTCGAGCATCCCATAATCGAATCCGGTATAGCCTAGGTTGTCTGGTGCGAGGAGTTCCCTTGCTTTTTTTAATGCAGCGAAAGCTCCTGTGTTAACGGGTGTGGGTATTTCATCTTTAAGATTTTGGCTGTGTTTTTGTAGAATATTTGAGAAAGGCCAATCACTGAGTTCAACCCTTTGAAAATCTCGTTCCCAATGGATTGCTTCAAGAAAGGAAGGCCGCTGGGCCAGTTCACGAAGATCTTTGTTCAGAAATTGTTGCAGAAAGACTTTTTCGTTTACACCAGGAAAATCTGGCGGGAGATGCGGACAAAGGTATTCTTCATAAAACTGATTTTCCTTCTTAAGTAGAACTTTTGTAGCCAGATCATCCCAGATCTCATTTGAGATTATTTTTGTCACTGAATTTGATCGGAAACAGTCCAGATGTTCTGCGTCAATTTTGACTGTGGAAAACCTTCCTTCATGTTTCTGAAGACGCAGATTCGCTCTTGCCCCTTTCAGAATTTCTTCGGACTCGTCACAAAGAATGTAGTGGATGAATGGGTAAACTTGTTGGTTGAAATCAATTTCTTGCAGGCGACTGAGGAAACAACCTGCAAGATTTCCATTGCCTACTCCCCATTCTTGGATGGTCCAAACTCGGCCTTCTGGTTTCTTTCCTACTGTTTGTTTAAAGAAATCTTCAGCGAGGGCATACGCCAATCGATGGTCGAGGCTAACATAGGTTTGGAAATGGTTGTGAATTTCAGGCCCCTTGATCCCATAGAAAATGGAATTAACATGGGTCTGCCATTGGTCTGAGGGCTTGAATTCCCCAAGCGCAATCAGGTCGGGGGAGCGCATTATGGAAGGTAGCCTAAAATTATTCGCCGCCGCTTTCGCGTAGGGATTCCAATCCAGCAGAATCCTCTCTCAAGTCAGAACCGCTTGCCAATTTACTTGTCTGGGATACTCCACCCGGTATGTTGGAAGGATTGTCTCCCCCAGGCGCTTGTTCTGGTTCGGGTGCATTGAGGATGGCTTCATACTTACTGAAGGCATTTTGCGACTCCTCCATCAAACCGACTTCTTTGTAGCAGGCATAAAGGTTCATCCATGCTCCTGCATCTTGGCTATTTAGACTTACCGCAATTTTTAACTCTTTTATGGCTGTTTCAGGGCGTCCCATATTGGCGTAAAGGGTTCCCAGATTTGTATGGGGCAAGGAGTAGTCTGGGGCTAATTCACTGGCTTTATTAAAGGCTGTGATAGCATCATCTACCATATTTTGAGCTGCATAGCAGCTGCCAAGATTACAATAAGCCTGTGTATCCTTTTCGTCTATTTCAACGACACATATAGCGGCGTCAATCGCTTCTTCGAAACGATCCGAGTTAAAATAAGCGTTAGATAACGCGGCTCGTAATTCTTTATTTTCGGGATCGAACATCAGTACCTTTTTAAGGGCACCGATCTCTTTGTCGTATGCCTTGAGCATTCCATACGCTGCAGCTAAGTTGGCATAGCCGGTAGTGTCAGTTGGGTCAATTTTAATTGCTTTTTCAAAAGCATCCGCTGCAGACTCGTACATGTCTCTAAGCAGATAAACACCGCCCAGATTGAATAAAATTTCAGAATCATTGCGGTCCAATTCATGCGCACGATTGAGCTCTATTAAAGCTTCTTCTTCGTGATTAAAAAGGACATATGCGGTACCCAATAGTTTATAAACGCGTGGGTTTTTCGGGTCTTTATTTCGGATGAGTTTGAGTTGTTTGATAGCTTCTTCATAATTACAGCCATCAATCAAAAGAGTAGCCAGCTCTAGTTGTAATTCCAGGTTGTCCGGGTCGGTTTTTAACTCTTTACGAACCTGACGGGATTTTTTGCTGATAGCCATTTCCCGTTTGGTTTCTTCGGGGTCACGGACGCCTAGCTCTTCAAAAATTTCTGGATCAATTTTCATTGTGATCCAATCTGTTGGTTTGCCGGCTTTAGCCATAAAACACGCTCTCCAAATTTATTTAATTCAATTGTTTATAAAAGAATTACTTAATTCTAGGCGATTGATACCTTGCTGTCAACTGGGGCGAAGACCATCTATTTTCATTTTACAGTTGTAGGCGCCATGTTCAATATCTCTTCCTTGCCATAATGATCGAGGTAGAGCAGGAAATGTTCACGCGAAAGGTAGTTCCAAATTTTGCGGGATGGAAAGTGCTCTTCAATAATGGAGTCGAAATTTTCGTAAACATTCAAAACTTCTTCTCGTGGCATTCCAGTGCTTATTTCATAATCAAATACAATTGATAAATCTCGTTCGGGGTCTTGAATGATTCGATCGATTTTAAACTTGGACGGATTATGGTAGATCGCTGAATCTTTTTCTAGGGAAAAAATAGATTGTCCCACGGAGTGGATAATGCCACTTTCCACTTCTGAATTTTCGATGGTAAATTTAATGGTATCTTCCGCTTCTTCTCTCTCTTCTGTTGGAAAGCCAAAGAATAGGTAAAGGTGATTCCATATTCCTGCCTCCGAACTATGTTTCAATACGGCTCTTTCCGTTTCTTGGTCACAGCCCTTATCAATAACTGAAAGTATGCGATCATTGGCACTTTCTAGACCGAAAAAGAGCATAAGAAATCCAGCGCGATAAATATCATCAAAAAGTTCAGGAGTTTCTTTTTCGCTCGATTCAAATTTAAGCATTCCCAATGAACGCATTTCGACTCCGCGTTTTAGAATTTCTTTTGACATTCGGTTAAATGCGTTGGGAGAAATGGCTTCGTCAGAAAAGGTAAAATATTTGGTTTTGTATTTTTTTGAAAGATGATCTAGCTCTTCAGCGACTCTTACTTCATTTTCTTTTCTGTAATGTGAATCGTAAATAAAACTGTGGGTGCAGAAGGTGCATTTTCCCCAATAACAGCCTCGACTAGACATATAAGGAAGCACGGGGTAAGGCATCAAATATTTTTCCAGTGGTAGTTGATCAAATGTTGGGCAGACAAGTTCCTCATAAGGTAATGCTTCAGACTTCGGATTTCGGATTACCTTTTCACCTTCAAGGTGAATCAGATTTGGGACTGTATGAAGTGATTTGTTTTCTTTTAGATGTTGCACCAACTGGTCAAGCGGTAATTCGCCTTCCGACACGATCAGGCTGTGAAAAAATTTTTTAAACAGTTCCTGCTTATCATCGAGTAAATCAGCGTGACGATTGAAGACACTGCCACCCACCACAATATGTAAATCTGGATAAAGTTTTCGTAGTTGTCGGGCTAGGGTAAGTCCGGGTATTACCTGTCCGATATGGATAATGGAAAGCCCAACTATGCCATAATCGTTCCATGGTATTTTTGGAATCAGGTGCTCCTCAAATATATGAAGGAAAGGGTTTCGCACGGTGTCTTCCGTTGCGATCAATATTCCTGATAGATTTTCCTCCGGATTCCCTTTCATGAAAAATGAATCGAGATCCACACGGCTTGGGTGGTGCGCATAGGAAATCAACTGCATTGCAATTTTCAGATTTGTGTAAGCTTTGCTATAGGTATCAAACTGGAAAAAACGATTTTCATCCTTCAATACATTTTTTGCATCTTCTACTTCATTGAGAATAGACTGCAAAAAGGCTGTATCCGAGAGAATATCTTTGTAAACTGGTCGAACTTCCTGATCTTCGGTAGCACGTGTGGGGTCATCTATACGTTTTCTGATAATTTTTGTGCAGTGTTCCAGATATTTCCGTGATAGAAAAATATCGTAACATTCAATATTTAAATCAAACTGATCCACTTCATGGCCCCGGGATTCTAAGTGGGCTTTTAGCGTAGGTAACGCTAGATAGGGTTGGCTGGGATACCATTGCGGCGGAAAAAGGAGAGCGACTTTCATTTCTTCTCCTTTTTAGAAACCGTTATTTTTGGAAAATTTAGAGATAGCACAGACTTCAACTAAAAAAAGTATTGGATTTTATACAGATTAGCATATATCCAATTCGAAACCTCTGTCAACTTCTCGGCGCAGGGTCATTGCTTCGACGCTTGTATAGGTTGCCGTTTTACCTTAGACCTAGGGTTTGCTGATTTTTCAAGAATTGACCTTCTGGCTACTGCTTGATGCTAGTTGACAGTCTTTATTGAAAAGGATTATACTTGAAATTAATCCCAGAACTCTTTTAAAAATACTAGTTTATTGATTTACCCCTGTAAGGAAGGAGATTTGTGTTGAGCGACCAAGATACTGAAACTAAAGAAACATCAGATTCTTCGGAGGCCCCGGAAGAAAAAGAGGTAGATCACCTTTCAGATTTGAGTGAGTTAGAGAAGATTAAAGCTGAGCTGCAAAAGGAAAAGGAGAAGGCAGCTCAGGAACTTGCAGAAGGTGAAGATGAAGAAGAAGATTTAAGAGAGGTTGATTACCTTCAAAAATTAATCACTCTTTCTGTTAAATTTGATCATCATATTGGTATGTATTTGATGCCCGCATTTATTGATTGTGGATTGAAGTATGATCATCGTTTGGCTGAAAGTTATACCGTTCAGTTGACCACTATCCAGTCTTTCTTGCGTCTGCTTGAAAAAGTAGATGGTGTGACGCGCGAAGAAGTGACCAAGCAATGTATTTTAAATTTGAGAAATATTCTTCAACTGGTTCATAAGAATATGGTTAGACCACTCTTCCGAGAAGTAGGTTTAATGAAAAAGAAACCTAAATCTGAAAGTCTGGATAATTTTAAAAAAAATTGGAATGAACGAATAGAGGATCTTCAAAAAACCTGTGATTTTGAATATCAAATTCTTGACGTTAAAGGATTTCTTGTAAAGTAGACAATTAATTGATTCTGCAGGTGATGGATAAAGTTTCTGCGAGATGTTAATAAAATTTTTGGTTTAAATGTCTAGTTGTAGGCATATGTTTTTAAGAGCCCCTTACGGGGCTCTTTCCTATTGGAGTCTTATTGAATGCAGGCAGCAGGATATAAAGAAAGGGTTTAAAAATTGGCTGAAGAAAAAACCAGTGAAAATGAAGATTCGGAAGCCCTCGAGGTTGTAGTAACTGGAGAGACACTTCCTCAAGAACAACCAAAGGTTGATCATAGTAAACTTTATGTTTGGGTTGCCGATTCGGGAAATGATCGGATACAGAAATTTGATGGTAATGGAAAGATTTTAAAACAGTTTGGTACTTCTGGAGGGACAAGACCCCCTTATGTCCCAGGAGAATTTAAAACTCCAAGTGGGATTGCCGTTGACTTGGAAGGGTATATCTGGGTCGTAGATACCGGGTGCCATCGAATCCAGAAATTTGATCCAGACGCAGAGTTCTTTTTTGAGTTTGGCACAGAGGGCTGGGGACAAGAAAAGTTTTATATGCCGGAAGAAATCGTGGCGGAACCCACCGGAACGATTCTAGTAGCCGACACTTCCAACCATTGCGTGAAGCGTTACGACGATGATGGAGAGTTTATCCTTAGCTTCGGTTATGCTGGGAATTTCGATGGTTTCATGAAGTTTCCTGTTGGTCTAGCATTAGATCGAGAAGGAAATATTTATGTTGCTGACCGTGATAACCAGCGTATTCAAATTTTCAACGAAGACGGACAGTTCCTATCAAAATTTGGAGAATATGGTTTTGAGCCTGGGAGGCTAAATTTTCCTACAGGGATCACTGTTCGCCGAGATGGAACCATTATCGTTGCTGAAAAAAGTCAAAATCGCCTGCAGCTATTTGACCGGGAAGGTCACTCTCTAGGGATAATTGGTGAGGGAGGTAAACGGGACGGTCAGTTTAATTGTCCATCTTCTGTGGTAGAAGATCCCTATGGATATGTATTTGTAGTCGATACTATAAACCAGAGAATTCAGAAATTTGATCCTGATCTAAATTTCATGGCCAAATGGGGTATTGTCGGGAAAGACTCAGGGCAATTTTATAATCCTTCTGGAATTTGCCTGTCATGGGAACCTGACTGGGCGCCTCAAGAAGA
This sequence comes from uncultured Nitrospina sp., assembly GCA_913044145.1. Lineage (GTDB taxonomy): Bacteria > Nitrospinota > Nitrospinia > Nitrospinales > VA-1 > UBA8687. The sequence goes on from CAJWOD010000005.1 coordinate 10,045, forward strand.
GTGATCCTGATAAATAAACCTAATATGACAACCCATAAAAAAATGCTATATCACAAGAGATGGTTCATCTTATTTCTGTTGATTCTTTTTGCAGGTCTTGGCGATTTGCAGGCTGAAAATAGCAGCGATGAGATATTTGGTGGTCAGATTTTAACTATGACTGAGGAAAAACCGCCATTGGCTCCCTCAAACGACCCAAGATTTAAGGACAATAATGATGGTACAGTGACTGATTTGCAAGAGGGGTTGATGTGGAAGAAAATAGATCTCTATCAGGAAAAAAAAATATGGTCTAGCTGGGAAGAATCTCAGAAACTCATAGAAAACTTTAATAAAGAAGCGTATGCAAGTTACTCGGACTGGAGATTGCCGACACGTAAGGAACTTAAAACCCTCTACGAAGAGGATAAAAAAATTCCTTGGAAATATTATTGGACTGAAAATGTAGTACATATTGATCCCATTTTTGGTTATTCGCATTGTTGTTTTTGGTCTAGTGAGCTTTATAAAGAAAAATATGCTTGGGGATTTAATTATATTGGAGGTAGAGATTACCCCAGTATGAAGGGAGGAGGTCAGTATCACCTTTCTTTGTCAACGATCCGTCCTGTAAGAACTGTGAAGTAAACAGAAAATGCGGGATAAATAAATCCGTGCATACATGTGTGCAAGTCTTTCAAATTATCTGAACTGAGAGCAAGGATATGAGCGAAGAAGAAAAAGAAGATACCTCCGAGATTGAAGCCCCAGAAGAATCTTCTGAAGAATCCGCTGAAGATTCTGGGCCGACGACAGAATTAGAGGAGGGCGAATCTCCTGACCCACAAGAAGATGAGCTAGAGGATGAAGACGAGGAGGAGATTGAGTTTGACCTGGAAGCTCAGGTTGAAGAATTTCGTCGACTAATTGACGAAGACCCAGATAACTGTGTTAATTTTTACAACCTGGGCGAGGCACTTGCAGAACTCGGTCAAACCGGGGAGGCCAAGGAAGCTTTTGAGCAAGCTTTGGTATTAGATGAAAACCAGGAGTTCAGTTCTATCATTCACCTTGGCATCGGCAATCTTTATTACCATCAGTTGATGTCTGGTATTCAATCCACCGTTGTTAAAAGCTCCGTGGGAATGCTCTCCCAACACAAGCAACAGAATACGATTAATTCTGTCAGTGGTAATGATTATTCGATTCCCATTAGTGAGTTTGAACAAGCCATTAAGTTTCTTCCCACGCTCAATGCAGATGAAGAAATAGTAGATTACGTAAGAAAGAATGCTCCAAAACAAATTTCTACGATTTATTACAAATGGGCTTCAGACTTGTTTGATAAGGCCCGGCAACTCGAAAACTATGGCGATGAGGTTAAGGATATTAAGCAGGGACTTAAGTTCTTGAAGAAGACTATTGAGATAGATCCCAATCATGCCCAGGCTAATTTGATGGTTAAGTATGGCAAGAAAATGCTACTGGAAGGTTTCAGTATTTACGATGAGTATGGTTTTGAAGCAAAAGTAATCCCAGGATCTGGGTAATGAATGGCCCGAACTTTCACCGGAGTACATGATGCCGAATATAGATGATTTAATACGTGACAAGTTGAGTAAGGATGGGCAGGTGCTAAACCTTAAGGCTTCGTTCCTGCGGGAAGTAGGAGCGAAAGAATTGGCTAAGAGAGAAGAATTAAAAGAGGTTCGGGCTTTAGATCTTTCGCAGAATGGTATTGGCGATGAAGGGGTAAGGGCGATTGCCGAATCGGACGTTTTACCTAATTTGCGAAACTTGAACCTTGCATCTAACAATATCAGTGATGAAGGTGCAAAATGCTTGGCTAACTCCAAAAAATTAAATAAACTCCGTAGCTTGCAGCTTGTCGTCAATGATATTTCTGAAGAGGGTGAGAAAATATTAAGAAACTCAACCGACTTGACCAGTTTGACGTCATTAAAATTCAGGGTTTAAAATGGTTTTCAGATGTGCAGTGACTTAATCAGCCGTAAAAAATGGTATTAGCGCAGAGGCTTTTTAGCGGCTTTAGGTAATTGAAAAAAAAGGGGTTTTGGGGCGAAAAAAAATAGTATTATTAAAGGCTTGACTTCCCTCAGGGGTTTTGCTAATTTCGGATCACTCAGTGAGGCCGGTAGTTTTGCTGTTTGGGCTCTGTCGTTTTCGGGTCACTTAAGTGATAGAGTTTATAAAGTTTAGAAATTTGAATCACCATTTAGGTTGATGGATTAATAAAGCTTTTAGGTTGTTTCAGGTACTTTAATCAAGCTTCGAAAGGGGGAGCAAATGAGAAAGAGCATTTTAACTTTATTGGCTGTATTTTTTGTATTCTCTGTATCAGTAGCCAGCGCAAACGTTGCAACAGTTAAAGCAGGCGCCACAACCAACTGTGAAAGAGCCGGTTGGGTTATTGAGAATCAAAGTGAAACCAAAGACACGGTTGTTCATATTGACATCGGAAAAATGGCTTATTCCTGGACCAAGAATTTCGATCGAACTATTGCGCCAGGGGATTTCTTGGCAAATGCCTTGGAAGAAAAAACCACATTCACCAACAAAGGCCCTGCTGCTATTACCGTGAACTGTCAACGCTCACGAATGGAGAATGCTAACCGCCATGAGTGGAAAAAGGATGCAGGTTCCCATAAAACCTATCAGACCAACTACCATCTGGATCATGTAACTCCTGGTACTTACATTGAGCCAGGTATGGGACAACCATTAGGTACCGAGCGTGGTTTGTTCAGTCAGACTAATGGACAAACACGTGAAGGTGAACGTTAAGATCTGATTTGAGTTTATTTAGCCGGGGGGCTTTTGGCCCCTCGGCTTTTTTTTTGGAAATTTTTGGGCATTGATGGCAGGGTCTAAAAAATTATAAAATATATCGATTAAACGTAGAATAATTATTGACGAGGACAAAATGAGCGAAAACAGGTTTGTTGATAATGGAGATGGTACTGTAACGGATACCTTGACCCAGTTGATGTGGATGCAGAAGGATTCCTATCTCGATTTATTGCGTTTTGTCACTCATAAGGGTTCCCTGAAATACATGGGTCAAAAAAACGAAGCAGCTTTCGCCGGATACACGGATTGGCGCTTACCTAACAAGCGTGAGGCACACTCTCTTTATGATCAGGATAAACAGGTTAAGGATAAATACGATATGATCATCCATATTGATCCGGTTTTTACTACTGGATGTGGCTACGACACGTGGACTAGTAATGTGAGAGGCAAGATAACCGCATATTGTTACTCCTTTAATAGTGGAACCGGTGGCCATAAAGAATCCGAAGATACTTTGAATTCCAGTGTAAGGCTGGTTCGTGGCGAATTTGACAACTCTAAAGCCAAAATTACTTTCGTCCCGGAAATTAGAGATAAAATCACTCAGGGGGGAGGCTGGAGGTAGTTTCCTATCGCTCAAGTAAAAAAAGAAGTCGGCTGGGAGAATATAGCATCAATCAAATAAATATTGGGCACAATTATTCATGAAAAATCAGGGATTTCTGGGTTTTTTAAGATTCTGATTTGAGTTGAAAATCAAAGTGTTGAATGGTATTTTGTGGTATCGATAATATAATTTTTATGTAGAGTCAAAGAGAGTAAACAACTCTATTGCCTTGTCACAATTTGTTGGGTCAGTGCTTATTTTCAATCTCTCGTTTTTGGAGCTAGGGCATAATAAGCAAAGTCTCTTTGAATAGATTAGGTGAGCAGAGTTTTTTTTATTGTTGTCAAAATGAGGTATGGGTTTGTCGGAACCAAACTGGAAAAAAAACACCAATGGAACCATTGAAGATCATGATACTGATTTGATGTGGGTTGTAAGAGATTCTAGGCAGGAACTTGGCAAATGGCTCAATTGGGATGAAGGTGTAGCTTATGTCAAGGCGTGCAATGATCAAAATTATCTGGGTTACAATGATTGGCGACTGCCGAGTAAAAGCGAGGTGCGCTCGATTTTTAAAAATAAGGACCCTTATCGGGAAATGTTCTTAAACTTGCCCAAAAAACCCACGCGGCGGGTTTCCAATTATCAAGCTGGTGGGGAGACCAGCGTATGGACTTCTGAAACCCGATACGACTCTTATGCGTGGAAATGTTATTTCCCCGATTTAAAGGAAGTCTGTGTCGATCAATCGGTTTCGACCACAGGGACTTCAGTTCGTATGGTCCGCGACTTGGATTAAATATTTTTACAAGGCGAGGTAAAAAATGGCTGACGAAAAGGAAGAGTTTGAAGAGACTTCGGACCCTGAGTTTCTCGATGATGAGACCGAAACCGAATGGGTAGGTGAAGAAGAGTGGGGGGATGAAGAAGAAGAGAATGTTGCTCTGGTTGAAGATGAAGTCCCTACCTTCGTTGATAATGGAGATGGAACCATCAGTGACACTCGGGCAAACCTGATGTGGAAAAAAGATGACTCCTTTAAAGAGTTTGGTTATGGAATCAATTGGTTTGAAGCCCAAGATTATTGTGAAATTTTAAATGAAAAAAAATTCGCTGGGTATGATGATTGGAGACTGCCCAGTGGAGAAGAAGCTAAAAGCGCTTTCTCCTTTACGCAATCTAATACAGATAAGGATGGAGCCGAAACCCATATATCTGAACTGTTTGAGCCGGGTGGTGGACATAACACCTGGACCTATGAAGAAAAGCCGGATTATGAGCAATATGCTCAGAAATTTAATTTTATTACAGGAAACGATATGTGGGAGCACAAAGATAACGAATATTCTCATTGCCGGGTTACTCGAGAAGTTGTTCAGGATGACTGGGAACCTGAATGGCGAAAAGAAACTAAAACGTTCGAACGATAATATTTCTTTGTCTGATTTTTTTAAGACAGAATTGGAGTTTTGTGAGTCATTACATGATTTTTGGGAAAGACGATTGTCCGCATACGCAAAAGGCTATATCTGATTTTAAGGAAAAACATAGATCTTTTATTTACATTAATGTTGATAAAGACCCGCACGGTTTAAAAAAATTATTGGAATATTCAAATGACCAGTACATTGTTCCGGTTATCGTAAATGTTGATGAAGATAGCGTGGAGATAGGTTATACCGGAGAATAAAGATAATTTGCACTAACAACCGGATACCCGGTTTAAGGAAGTTATATTATGGAAGAAAATTTACCGCAAAAGGCAGATCAAGAACTGGCAGAAAAAAAACAAGAACTGGCAGAAAAAAAAGATGACAAACCGAAAAGGTTTGTAGAAAAGGGTCGTGATGTAGTATTTGATAATAAAACTCGTCTCTATTGGTTAAAAAAAGATTCCTGGCAGGATAAGGGGAAGTTTGTTAACTGGCACGAGGCAGTCGAATTCGCTGAAAGAAAAAATAATAGGAAAACGGGGGGTTTTGATGACTGGCGACTTCCTAATATTGATGAAGCAACCTCTTTGTTTGACGAAAATTTCGAGGTTCCGGGGAAGGGTGGTACAAGCCTTCATTTTGACCCGATATTTCCCGAAGGGGCCTTTAAAACTGGGTGGATCGCTGGCGATACTTCGACAAGGAGACCTCGTTTCGACTATAGCGAAGGTAAAGTCGTCAGTGCTGAGGAATATAGCTTTGGTTCGGTTCGGGCCTGTCGTAAAGATTTGGTGGTAAGACACCAGTCTGCTCCTCGAAGAAAGTAAACCCCTATGGCAGAATCAACAAAACTGAATTACATTGATAACGGTGATGACACAGTTTCAGATACAAAGCACGGCATTATGTGGATGAAAAATGACACGTGGCTAGAATTAGGCCGACTCATAACATGGCATGATAGTCTGGAACTTGCTCGCAAAAAGAATGAAGAAAAGTTTGCAGGTTATGATAATTGGCGTATTCCTTCTGCTTCGGAAGCCAAATACCTATTCGATTCAGAAACCAGTAATACAGATGTAGAGGGCTGTGAAATTCATATAGACCCCGTCTTCCCGTCAGGTTGCGGATTCACTACCTGGACTAGCCAGACCCGCGGTGCTAAAGCAGCTATGTCTTATGATTTTCGGTCTGACTATGAATACTGGCTTGCAAAGGAAAACGATGGGTTCCCAAGTGCCGTTCGATTGGTTAGAGATGATAAGGAAAATGATGAGGACCAGGAACTCTTACGAATCAACAAGCGAGACGATGGCACGATTATAGATAATAAAACTGGGCTTCAGTGGAAAGCGGATGACTCCTATATGGACTTAGACAAATGGGTGACTTGGGAAGAAGCTAGAACCTATATTCTTGAAGTAAATCGCCAACGATTTGCAGGTTATGAAGACTGGAGAATGCCGACCCGAAAAGAAGCACAATCTATATATGATCCAGCTAACCCTGTTACAGATAATTATGGTGATACGATATTTTTACTCAAAGGATTCCCTGCGGGAGCCGGGCAAACATCCTGGACAAAAACACTGCATAAAACAGAGAGAGGTACAGCTATTCGGTTCCATTTTTATAATGGAGACTTTAAATGGAACCCAATGGGTTTGAGGAGTCATGGCGTGCGGGCTGTCCGCGTTCCTAAAAAAGATTCTTCGACGAAATCATGAGCGAAACTACTGAACCCAAAGTTCGTTTTGTTGATGGGGATAGTGAAACGATAATCGATTGTGACAAACGTTTGGTTTGGTTGAAACAGGATACATGGCAGGTTACCGGGAAGTGGATGAGCCAGTTGCAAGTAAAAGAGTTTGCTGAAACTTTAAATAGAAAACGTTTTGCTGGATTTTCTAATTGGAGATTGCCGACAGTAAATGAAGCAAAAAGTCTTTTTAATAAGAACTGGAAAAATACAGATAACTCTGGCCAAACCATTTTTTTATCAAAAATTTTTGATTCCGGTTGTTGCTTTTTATGCTGGACCAGTGATGTCAGGCATAAAGTGCAGGGGGTCCGGCTAAGTTTTCGAAAAGGGGTTACGATGTATGATGATATTTATCGCACATCTAGAGGATCTTCAAGGTTAGTTCGTGATATAGAAAAGGATGAAAGTTTGATCTAAATTGAAATTAAGGGGTAGTCATTGGAATTACAAAAAAGATTTATAGATAATGGAGATGGAACTGTTACTGATTTAGAAACAAAACTAATGTGGAAACAGACAGATTCGTTTCAGGATACGAGCCAATGGGCGAATTGGTTCAAAGCAAATGAGTATATACTTGGTCTGGGCATTGAGAAGTTTGCAGGATATACCGACTGGAGAATGCCAACTTTAGAAGAAGCGGAAAGTCTTCATGATGAAAACCACTGTATAAAGGATATGGATCGAATGGATATTTTTATCAGCGATGCATTTTCTCCAGGAGGTGGATTTACTTCGTGGACTTCAAATGAAATGCCACATGCAACAGCTGCTATTTATTACTACAGATATGGCCACGCAAATTCAAATCATAAAGAGGATATTACCAAAGATTCGGTCCGTGCAGTTCGGGATATAGAAAAGCGTGAAGTAGATAGAGGAGTATTGAAAAAATATCCTGGTTTTTCTGATTCTCCGCTTCCCCGATGATTGAAATTTCAAGGTGTTTTGAATTGCAAGGTTTTGCCCAGTTCTACGAGCCGGGAAGGGTTAAGAATATTTTTTGAAGGGGAATTGTCATCGAAAGTTACAAGGTTATTAACAAACAAGAAAGCCAAAACTCTTTATTGACCTATCGTTTTGAGGAAGAGGATTACAAGCATACTTATGTTTTAGAGGACTATTACCATACGAGTCCTTTTTTTGATTACAATTATGTCGTGTTATACCTGCGAGATCAGGAAAACTTGGAAAACTCTTTTGCGTTTCAGGTTAATTTTAATAAAACCTTCAATACGATTCCAGATCACCCAAAGCTCACTGATACTCAGACTCAGATCGCTAAAGGTTTCGCTAAAAATGCTGCAGATGAGTTGATTGTCCTTTTTAAGCAAAGAGCTGTTGAGGCTAAAGCTTACGGTGAGAAAAACCCGGAGACTTATTTAGAATTTGAACCCGGTCGGTTTTTTAATTATTTCGAGTTATTTCCAAGAAACAAGGAAATGCTAGATTTTAATTATGGTTCCGATCAATATTTTGCTGAAGATTCTTATGATATTGATCCAAGAAATGATAATAGATGTCTACAACTATCTTTCTTTAAATTCCAACTAGACAACTCAGACCAGGCTCCTATATTTTCGACGACTTATTATTTTGATGAAGAAGCCAGGGAAAAAGAAGACGCTAAACTTTCCCCCAAAAATAGAGATATGCTAATTGCAATGAACCAGTTTATTCCAGATTTAAACGATCGATTGAAGAAGAGATATAAAAGTGCAAAAAAGATGGGGGGTGAACTTTTAAAAAATCAAACCCCTGACGAGGTGAAGCAGGAAAAGGTAAAACCTAACGAACCTTGTCCATGTGGATCTGGAAAAAAATATAAAAAATGTTGTGCATTGATGTTGAATTAATACTTTAATAAACAATTGAGATTTTGTCTCATTTCCTGGAATTAAATAATGGCAAAAGAAAGAAGAGTTAAAAAAGTCCAAGCTCGACATATTCTTGTAGGCTCTAAGGAGCTTGCCGAAGAGTTGAAGGTGAAGATAGATGACGGCGAAGAGTTTACAAAATTAGCAGAGGAGCATAGTGAGTGTCCCTCCAAAAAGCGCGGTGGTGATTTAGGCTGGTTTGGTAAAGGTGCTATGGTTCGTCCTTTTGAGGTAGCTGCCTTCACTGCTCAAGAAGGAGAGGTTGTAGGTCCAATCCATACTGAATTTGGCTGGCACTTGATTTATGTCTACGAAATTCAAGAAGATGTTGATGCCGATGCTGGCCCTCCAACTGGAGATGAAGATGCTGACGAAGATACTCTGCGTCTAGTCGCAGAGAATTATGCGCATGAGTTCATGATGTTGGGGTATACCAGTAAAAAAGTACTTAGCCTTTTTACCAGTCCTCATTTCAAGTCAGCTAACACGGTATATAATATTCTTGGAGAGGGTGTAATTAATGAAGTGATCGCACAGGTTTTTGGACAAAAAGTTGAAAAATCTGAAAGTGCAGAATTGGGAGAAGAACCCAAACAATAAAGGTCAAAATTAAAAAGACGTGGTTCCTTGATGAAGGAGCCGGGCCTTTTTAATAGTTATATTTCTACTAAAGAGTTACGCTATTTACGTTTATGACATTAGAGGTGCTTCGTAGTTCGCTTAGGGCTTCTGTGCTCGGCGGCGAATCTATATTGATGATTGCCACTGCTTTCCCCCCGACTTCCATTCTTCCTAAGTGAAAGTCCGCGATATTGAGATTATGTTTGCCGAGAACATTTCCTAGATTACCGATTACGCCTGGAACATCAATATTATTGAGTACCAACATATTTTTTGAAAGAACTGCTTCAAGTTTGTATTCATCAAATTGAACAATTCTGGAATCGCCTTTTCCGAAAATACTTCCTGTTACTCGATGTGTTCGGTTTTGTGTGGTCACTTGAACTTGTACGGTGCTGGTGTATTCATGGACTTCATTGCTTTTTGATTCTTGCACTTCTACCCCTCTTTCTTTTGCAATAAAGGGAGCATTAACCATATTAACGCCATCGATCGATCTGTTGAGTAACCCTTTTAAAATAGCGATGGAAATCGGTTCTACCGTCAGGCCTGCCACTTCTCCGTTGTATTGAATTTCGATTCGGGTAAAGGCTCCTTCGGTTATCTGGGATAAAAAACATCCAAGGTCTTCGCCCAAAATTAGATACGGATTAATTTTTGCAAGTGTATCGGCATCGATAGATGGAACATTGACCGCATTACGGACATTACCGTTCTTAAGATAGTCAATGATCTGGTCACACATCGAGGTTGCTACTTTCACCTGCGCTTCTCCTGTAGAAGCACCTAGATGCGGGGTGCAGATGATTTCGTTAACTTTTAAAAGGGGGCTATCAAGATCCAGCGGTTCGCTGTGATAAACATCCAGAGCTGCTCCCGCAACTTTTTTATCCTGAATAGCTGCAATTAGAGCTGTATCATCGATCAATGATCCGCGCGCGCAATTAACAATACGAACTCCAGGTTTCATTTGGTCGAACTGTTCTTTTCCTAATAGCGGTGTGCCATCCGCTTGCCCAGGAGTGTGTAGGCTTATAAAATCTGATCGAGTCAGTAAGGCATCCATTTCTACTAACTCTACACCGAGTAACTTTGCTCTTTCCTGTGTGATGAAGGGATCGTACCCCAAGATTTTCATTTGGAAAGCACGCGCCCTTTCGGCAACATTAGAACCAATTCTACCTAACCCAATGATACCAAGAGTTTTTTCAAAAAGCTCGACTCCCATGAACTCTTTCGGAGCCCATTTTCTGTTTTTTAATGCAAAACTGGCTTGTGGAATGTTCCGGGAGAGGGCCATCATCAAGGCCATCGTATGCTCGGCAGTAGTTATCATATTGCCTTCCGGCGCATTCATGACGATGATTCCTTTTTTACCAGCTGCCGCTAAATCAATGTTATCCACACCGACGCCAGCCCGTCCAATTACTTTAAGGTTGTCGGCCACCTCAATAATTTCAGCAACGACTTTAGTTGCACTTCGAACAATCAACCCCTCGTATTCAGGGATGATGGCTATCAGTTCCTCTTTAGACAATCCGGTTTTTACATCTACCTCAATGCCCGATTCTTTTTTTAGAATTTCAACTCCAGAGGCGGAGAGGTTATCTGAAACTAAAACTTTCATTTGTTAACTCCAAAATATCCATAGATCAAAAAATAACTTTTAGCCATTACGCTTTTCAAAGTCCTTCATATAATCAATCAGGGCATCAACGCCAGCTTCAGGCATGGCGTTATAGATACTCGCTCGCATTCCTCCGACTGAACGATGACCT
>CAJWOD010000006.1 GCA_913044145.1 uncultured Nitrospina sp.
AATATTATAAGTATTAATCCAGAAAACTAACTTTTCCTCTCTGGATTTTAAAGAAACCAATTGGGCAGATCCCAAACGGGAAATCAACGTATTAAAGTCGGGATCATTTTTCAGGTTTTTATAATCAACAGCATTGATAAATATTCCATCCACCGTCTTAGGCTTTACATACTTTTTTATCAATAAATCCCAGTCTGAAAATTCAAAAGCACCAACGGGTATCACCCACAGTAAACCAAAAAATAAAGAAATAGCTAATAAGTGAACTTTCCCAAAAGCCCAGCTCATGGAATTATTAATGTTTTTCATTTTTTCGTCTTCCTTTTTAAATATCTTAATTCTATAACTACCAATTTTAGTACCATTATGAATGTTTTTCCTTAAAACTTAATAAAGCTTATAATGTTTTATCCAAACTAAATATATTTAACTGACAAAGTTAGCAGCGTGAACAAAATACAACAATTGAACATTAATAATCTAAAAGACTTTTTATTTATATCCGATCTGGATGGCACTCTCCTATTACCAGATGGAAGCTTTCCAGAAGAATCTAAAAAACGTTTGAATCGGCTAATCTCTGATGGAATGCAATTTACAATAGCTACGGCAAGAAATTATGACTCGGCTCATCCAATTTTAAAAGGATTAGATATCAAATTTCCTGTTGTTTTGTTCAATGGCGTCTACCTGGTCGATTTTGATAATGGAGAAATATTAGAACACACCGAGTTTATTGATAGAACTGTGATAAACAGCATGTTGGATCTAGCAAAATTCAATAAAATTGAACCCTTCATTTATACCTTTGGAAAGCAACATCAGGTTTATTATCGCAAGACTACAAATAAAGGTTCGACTGCGTACCTAAATAGCCTGAAAAAAGATGATAGAGTCAGACAGGTTTCAGAGTTTGTGTTCCAAAAGGATGAGAATATTTCTGGTTTTTTGCTTATAGGCACACTTAAAAATCTAAAGCCAATTTACAACGGTCTTAAGGAAAATCACTTTGACCACCTTAATTTATATTTTGCAGAAGATGTTTCAATGAAAGGATATTATTGGCTTCAATCTTTTCATCAACAAGCTAATAAAGGAAATATGGTAGAAAAATTGGTAGAACGACTAAACTTTCCTTTAAGTAAAACTCTAGCTTTTGGAGATTACCTCAATGATCTCGATTTGTTTAGGGTAGCTAGGTATTCTGTTGCCATGGAAAATGCTTTACCAGAAGTAAAAAAATGTGCCCATAAAATTATTGGTCCCAATAGTCAGGGGGCTGTATTGGATTTTCTCGAATCTATTTGGAAAAACTCTTAAACTATTGCAAATCGCATTAGCAATATTAGTATAATAGGGGTCAATAATAAAACTTAGTGGAGATCAAATGCCTGAACAACCCAAAGAATCGGAAAAAACTATATACCAGAGGGATAAGACGGCTAAAGAACCTAAAACTGCTAGCGATACTTCCAAACAGCCCGTCAAGCCGAAACCAAAAATTAAAAAGGTTTTCGTACCTAAAAAAACTACTTTCACCACAGACAAACCCATGGAGCATCGGGTTAGAAATATCCGGCTAACTTCAAAAGAATCTGCGAAAATGATTTGGGAAATACTGATTGATTTTCAGAGCGATCTGGCTAAAACTGAAATGGATGATCCCGACAAATCTTTTCATGATTGGGAAAAAGTTGAAAAATTTTTTATCCGCCTCGCTAAAAAATACAGTATTTGTCAAAGTAAAAAACTTGGAGGGGATTTGGGTTGGGTCTATAGTGACATGACCCTTCCCGAGCAAATAATAACTTCGGAACTTGTTGATAAAATAATGAAACTGGAAAAGTTTATTATTCCCGATCCCATTAAAAGCAACTTAGGTTTCCATATCCTTATGATTTGCGAAAGCCAAGTTCATACCCCAAAAGAAAAGCCTCCGGAAAAGGAAAGTCGTCCTCTTTTTTAATCGACCCAACTGGTTTTGAAGCCATAATTAGAGTTTTAATTGGCCACAAACAGGTTTTCTGGTTCTTGCTCAATTATCTGCCTTGTTAGAGAAAAACGATTAATCTCCCAAAAAGAAACGTCTAATATTTTCTACAACATATTCCTGTTGCTCGCGGGAGATTTCATGGGAAATGGGAAGGGCTAAAGTTTCATCAGCTGCTTTTTCAGATTCAGGAAAATCGCCTTTTATGTAGCCCAGCGATTGAAAACATTCTTGGGTATGAAGTGGGAGTGGGTAATAAATTTCACATCCGATATTGTTTTCATTCAGAAAAGAACGTAATTCATCTCTACGGTTTCCAATGCGGATGACATATTGATTAAAAACATGCCTTGGAAAAACTTCGGGTGGCAACTGAATATATTGAGTCAGAGCATTCTGTTGCAATAATTGATTATAGATCGTTGAATTTTGTCGGCGCTTTTTTGTCCAATCTTCAAGATAATCTAACTTTGCCTTCACAATTCCTGCTTGCAAAGCATCCAAACGGAAATTACCACCTATGGTTTTATGGTAATATTTGGGCTTAGAACCATGCATCCGAAGAACTTTTAATTTTTCATAAAGTTCCTCCGAAGAAGTTGTCACAATACCCCCGTCACCAAATGCACCCAGATTTTTGGCAGGAAAAAATGAAAAACAACCCATATCTCCAAGAGACCCCGCCTTTTTGTTCTTATATTCAGAGCCAATTGATTGAGCAGCGTCTTCAATGACCGTCAGATTATGCTTTTTAGCCAAATCTCTAATCGGATCCATATCAGCACATTGCCCATACAAATGGACTGGCATAATGGCTCTAGTTTTAGAAGTAATACACCTTTCAATATGTTCGGCCTTCATATTAAAAGTAACATCATTGATATCCACAAATACGGGTTTTGCCCCTACGCGAATAATTGATCCAACTGTAGCAAAAAACGTATAAGGAGAGGTAATCACTTCATCGCCCTTCCCAATCCCCGCAGCCATTAAGGATATTAATAAAGCATCTGTCCCTGAAGAAACACCTACCGCGAATGTAGTTTGGCAGTAATCAGCTATTTTTTCCTCTAACTCCGTAACTTTAGAGCCCAGAATAAATTGCCCCGTCCGAATGGTTTCGGCAATTTCATTTTCCGCATCATTCAAAATTTGATGATACGAGGCGGGAATATCGAGAAGTTTTACTTTGGACACTGGATCCAAAGGTTCGTTGATTTTGGATTCCAGTTGTTCAGAAGTAAACACAGGCACATCATCCGAAGAAAATTTTTCCGGACTTTCAGAAACCACTGCATCAAATCCACAAGATCGAACAAGGATTAATGCCAATTTTTCCTCGAAACATTCATCCTTTAAAGCTTCCACTAAGTCACCTGGAGTCGGGGTTACCACACTTAATTGGTCCAAAAGGGTTTTAACTTTTTTTCTATTCTCTTTTGTTAATTGCTGCATTAAAGATGAGATAGTAGTTGATGCCACCCAGCCTTTACAGCGCCTTGTATTACAAAGATGCATAACCCCTGAATCTTCTCGAGACGATAAAGCTTGAGCCAAATAATCTTGATGTAAAAGAATTTCCATATTTTGTGTTTTACAAGGAGGTTATAAAAAAATCAAAAAAAGATATCCTGATCGAGTTTTTCTCGCAGGATAATTTCGGCCGGCGTGTAATATTTTTTGTTTGAATTGCATTTTTTACAAGCTGGGACTAGATTTGCCCGTGTGCTTTTACCACCGCGGGAAATAGGTACAATATGATCCATTGTCAGAGCATCAGCAGAAAAAGAACCCCCGCAATAGTGACAAACTCCAGACTCAAGTTTTTGTTTCCACCATTGCGACTGACGAAGTTTTCTTGCTTTGGCTTTTTCTATTTTAAAATTATCGTTATTCATAAATTCAATCAAATCTATAATGTGTTGCCAACCCAACCTGATTCAAGCATTCGCGAAGGTGACCAACTATTTCTAACAGCACGCACTGTGGCAGTAAGACTCCCTTTAGGGTACCAATGAATATCCCCTACATCGAATTCGAATCCAAGGGCAGCTGAATACCGAGTTTTTGAAGTCCAGAAACAACTTCCATAACTGAATTCAAAGATCGGATTTATATGCAAAATAAAAGTTTTTCCTCGAGATTTAAATGGAAGGGCAATTTCATACAAGCTTTGTATTTCTAATCGTTTAGGCAGTCGCCAATCACTATAACCACCAAGCTTCTGATTGTTTAATTTCTCAATATATCCCTGTGCATCATACCAACTGATATTATTTCCGGTTTCCACATAGGCATAACTTTCCTGCCACATTAAACCGGTTAGGGAATCAGATATTGTCTTATCTTCATTATCTAAAAAACGAGTTGTCATATTAAAACCAAAATTACATGAAAAACTAAAAAAACGAAATGGTAAATAGAAATACGATAATAATAACAAAAGGTTATGTATTTTTAAATTATAACCAACTATTTTTTTCGCTGCCCAGTTTTAGTCTTTTTCCCAGAATGTTCCACAGTAACAGTGGTGTGAATACCACCACGGACATTAAAATCACCCACGATTTTCATTTTTTTTGGTTTACAAGCAGAAACCAGATCATCCAGGATAATATTTACCACTTTTTCGTGAAATCCACCTTCATTGCGGTAAGAGGTAAGGTAAATTTTCAATGATTTCAACTCAATACATAGTTTATCCGGAACATAACTAATATCAAGAATGCCAAAATCCGGTTGACCGGTTTTAGGACATAAACAAGTAAACTCCGGACACTCCATATCAATGTTGTAATCTCTCCCTGGAAATGGATTTGGGAAGGTTTCAATCTCTACAATCTCTTGATTTTTAGTGTTTTTCATAATTTTTTAAAAAAAATATGTTTTTTTGTTAATTCCAACCTTGCTTTTCAAATTTCGCGTTATATATATGTAAGCACTCTACAACCTAGAGTGCTAACAAAAAGAAAATATGAAAACCCTTTAAATATAACAATTTAATCGAATTCCAGAAGGAATTTTGCATTAATTATTAACTTTTATCAAGTTTAACATTTTTTTAAGGAGTCTTTATGAAAATCCGACCGTTACACGATCGAATTTTAGTTCAACCCATCTTGGAAAAAGAAGTCCGCAAAGGCGGCATCATCATTCCTGATTCAGCAAAAGAAAAGCCCATTGAAGGCCGCGTCAAAGCTGTAGGAAAAGGGAAAATTGGCGATGATGGAAAGCCCGTGAAACTAGAAGTAAAAGTAGGCGACAAAATTCTTTACAGCAAGTATGGAGGAACAGAAATTAAATTTGACGGAGATGACTTCCTACTCATGCGCGAAGATGATGTGCTGGCAATAGTAGGTTAATTATCCGATAAAACGTATCTATAAAATATTTTACATCTCTAAAAGAGAAGGAGATTTAAGTTTATGGCTAAACAAATTGTATATGATGAAACTGCTAGACATAAAATTCTGTCAGGTGTCAATCAACTTGCTAACACCGTTAAAATCACCCTCGGACCAAAAGGCCGAAACGTGGTTATCGATAAAAAATTTGGTTCTCCAACCATTACCAAAGATGGTGTGACGGTTGCGAAAGAAATTGAACTCGAAGACCCTTTCGAAAATATGGGCGCACAAATGGTAAACGAAGTTGCCAGTAAAACTAGTGATAATGCTGGTGATGGCACCACCACGGCTACCGTTCTGGCACAGGCTATTTTTCGTGAAGGATTGAAGAATGTTACCGCTGGTGCGAATCCTATGGATATAAAACGCGGTATCGAAGCTGCCGTTACCACGATCATCCCCGAAATTCAAAAAATGGCAAAACCAACCAAAGATAAAAAGGAAATCGCACAGGTTGGAACTATTTCTGCTAATCAAGACAAAGCCATCGGTCAGATCATTTCTGAAGCGATGGACAAAGTCGGTAAAGACGGTGTTATCACCGTAGAAGAAGCAAAAAGTATGGACACTTCTCTGGAAATCGTTGAGGGAATGCAGTTTGACCGCGGTTACCTTTCTCCTTATTTCGTAACCGATGCAGAACGCATGGAAGCAGTTCTTGAAGATGCCTACATTCTGCTTCATGAAAAGAAAATCACCAGCATGAAAGATCTGCTACCTCTTCTTGAAAAAGTTGCAAAAGGTGGCAAACCACTGATCATCTTGGCAGAAGATATTGAAGGTGAAGCTCTCGCAACGCTAGTTGTTAATAAGCTACGAGGCACACTAAATGTTTCTGCTGTAAAAGCACCCGGTTTTGGTGACCGGCGCAAAGATATGTTGAACGACATTGCCATCCTTACCGGCGGCAAGGTTATAACCGAAGATATTGGTGTTTCTCTGGATAGTGTTGAGCTTGCCGACCTTGGTCGGGCAAAACGCATTACCATCGACAAAGATAATACTGTAATTGTTGACGGCAAAGGAAAAGCCTCTGATATTCAAGCCCGGGTCAAACAGATCCGCAATCAAATAGAAGAAACTTCTTCTGATTACGATCGTGAAAAACTCCAAGAACGTCTTGCCAAACTGGTTGGTGGAGTTGCTATCATTAAAGTAGGGGCCGCAACTGAAACAGAAATGAAAGAAAAGAAAGCCCGCGTTGAAGACGCCCTCCACGCAACTCGTGCCGCCGTTGAAGAAGGAATCATTCCAGGAGGTGGCGTTGCATTTATTCGCGCTCTTGGTTCCCTAGATAAAATGAAGGGCGACCATGACTTCAAACTTGGCGTCCAAATCATTCGCAGAGCTCTCGAGGAACCACTTCGCCAAATCGCTTCTAACGCCGGAGAAGAAGGTACCGTTATATGCGAGAAAGTCAAAACTTTGAAAGGTAATATTGGTTACGATGCTAAAAATGGTGAATATACCGACATGATCAAAGCCGGAATCATAGACCCTGCAAAAGTAACTCGCACTGCGCTGCAGAATGCATCCAGTATTTCAGGGCTGCTGTTGACTACTGAAGCTATGATTACCGATCTTCCAGAAGAGAAGGAAGAACATAATCACGGTCCTGCTGGTGGTGGTATGGGCGGTATGGGCGGTATGGGCGGTATGGGCGGCATGGGCGGTATGCCCGGCATGATGTAAACTGCCCAGTTTACTTAGATAACAAATAAACCCCGGACCCGTTCTTTGAATGGGGTCGGGGTTTTTTTTTGAACACTTCCAATACAACTAGAAAACTTTTTAAAGTATGCAATAAACTCTTATCTTTACCTCCTACAGTAAAAATAGGCTATGATTTGTACCAAGACAAAGAATCAGTAGTCATAGTTATTTACAATAGTAAAATTTTTTCTAATCTAATTTTTATAACAACATGACTCTTGCTGGCATCAATCAGCTTCTGGCAAAACCTGAGCAATATTTAAAAGGCAAAACCGTAGGCCTTATTGTCAATCACACAAGCCTTGCCAACGATAACCAACATTTGATTACGCATTTTAAATCCCATCCCGCTTTCAAACTAAACGCTCTCTTCGCCCCGGAACATGGACTCTATGGGATCGCACAAGATATGATCGAAATAGAGAATGAAATCGATCCGATCTCCGAGCTAAATGTTTCTAGTCTCTATGGCATAACAGAAGAAACACTCGAACCCAATCCAGATGCGCTTGTAGAAGTTGATAATTTAATCTTTGATATCCAAGATGTGGGAGCACGTTACTACACATTTATTTACACGATGGCAAAGTGCATGGGTATCTGCAAAAAGTCTAACACGAGAATGATCATTTGCGACCGTCCGAATCCCATCAATGGCATTAGCCTGGAAGGCAATTTAGTTAAAGAAGGTTTTCGATCGTTTGTCGGACAATATCCCTTACCTAACCGACATGGGATGACGGTAGGAGAGCTCGCATTATTTTTTAATCACGAAATTGATATCGGTTGTGAGCTCAAAGTCGTGCCCATGGCGGATTGGAAACGTGAACAATGGTTTGATGAAACAGGACTGCCGTGGGTACCCCCCTCCCCCAATATGCCAACACTTGATACCGCCGTGGTTTACCCTGGAATGTGTTTGATTGAAGGTACTCAACTTTCAGAAGGTCGCGGCACCACCCGACCCTTCGAAAATTTTGGTGCACCCTATATCGATCCTCATAAATTATTACAAAGAATCAAGAAAGATATAGATAAATTGCCAGGAGTAATTTTCAGACCACAGTTTTTCCAACCCATGTTCCAAAAATATCAAGGTGAAGTGTGCGGCGGGCTGCAAATCCATGTAACGGATAGGAACCAGTTCAAACCATTTTTGACCACTCTTGCCCTGCTTCGAGCCATTGCCGAACTGTATCCGAATGATTTAAAATGGCGCACGGAGCCTTACGAATTTGTTAGCGACCGATTAGCCATTGACCTTCTCTATGGCAACGCGCATTTAAGAGAAACTATATTTAATGACACGTTCTCTTTAGATGCAATAGAAAATGGTTGGGAGGAAGAACTAAATAGTTTCAAAGAAGTGCGTAATAATTACCTGATTTATTAAAAAATATAAAAATCCGATATATGAATCTTGTAAATATTTCAAATAAAATAATGCTCGCATCAGCGGTTGTGAGTAATATCATCACCACCCTTGCCTTCTTTTTCTTTGTGATTAGTGGAGGGATAAGATGACCTTCAACGATATGAAAAAAATTGTATGGAACCTGTTTGGTGCATTTCTCTATTTGAGCGTTGGAGTGGGGGCTGTGTTTCACACCTTTCTCGGTTATTAAAGAATACCTAAAAAATCCACACAAGAACTCACCGTTAAATAGTCTCGGCCACTCCTCACCCTTGGAAAAATTAAATTTTTCCTCAAAGTAACAAAATATGAGACAATGCGATGTTTTAAGATTTAAATTGAGCGGTTATTTAAAACCTGTGAGCCTATTGTCGTTATATTTTATTGAAAATAAAGGACTTTTAATTATCCAACCATTTTTTCAAAAAAATATTTAATTGTCTTGAAGTATTGACAAAACCCCTTTAGGCACCTATATTTCCACCTTTGCCAAATGTTCTAAGCCCATGAGTTTAAAGGAAAAGCTCCTTTCAAGTATGAAGGAGGCCATGAAATCTAAAGATTCTGTAAAACTTGGGACTATCCGTAGTGTAATATCTGCCGTAAAAAATAAGGAAATCGACCTTAAGAATGAGCTAAGCGAAGAGGAAATTCTTGCTATAGTCAGTCGTGAAGTTAAAAAAAGAAAAGAAGCCGCGGTCCTTTATGAAAAAGGAAATCGCCCTGAATTAAAAGACAAAGAAATTCAGGAAATGAAAATTTTACAAACCTACTTACCGGAACAAGTTTCGGAAAAAGACTTGCGCCGCCGCATTCAGGAAGTGATTGATGAAACGGGTGCGGAAGGGATGAAGGATTTTGGGAAAATAATGAAAACCCTAGTTCCTGAGTTTAAGGGAAAAGCTGACAATAGCTTGATCAAGGAACTAGCAAATGAATATTTAAACTAACCTTTTAACCCAGCATCTTTTCTATTAAAGATGCCGAATCGCTCACTTAAAAATTGAAATACTCGATTCCCGACAGCGTCATTGATGAAGTTAGAGACCGCACCGATATTATTGAAGTGGTTTCACAGTATGTCGCTTTAAAAAAAGTGGGCAAAAACTTTAAAGGTCTCTGTCCTTTTCATTCAGAGAAAACACCTTCTTTCACTGTCAGCCCTGAAAAGCGTATTTACCATTGTTTCGGTTGTGGCGCAGGTGGAAACGTCTTTAAATTCGTAATAGAAACTCAAAATATTTCGTTTATAGATGCCGTCCGACAATTTGCCGATAGCGCGGGGATTTCAATTCCTCAACCCAATGCGGATAATATAAATAACCCACTTTATAAAGAACGAGAAGCTCTGAAAAGGGCTAACGAACTGGCAGCTAATTATTATCATTCTCTATTCCATGATTCCGAAGCCGGACTGGCGGCCCGAGACTATTTAAAGGGACGCTATTTTACGGGGGAAATTCTAGATAAATATAATATCGGTTGGGCATCTCCCGGATGGAGAGGGCTGATCAATCACTTCCATAAAATAGGCACCTTATCTAGGAAAACCGTATTACAATCAGGACTGGTCATAGAAAAAGAAGATGGGTCTAATGTATACGATCGTTTTCGAGGTCGGGTGATTTTTCCCATTAAAGATTTGCATGGCAGCGTAATCGGGTTTGGCGGGAGAGCTATTACCAACAAGGATAACCCAAAATATCTGAATTCTCCAGAAACTACTCTTTATCAAAAAAGCCAGACCCTGTTCGGTATGGATATGGCTAAACAGGCCATTCGTAAAGAGGATCAGGCCATTTTAGTTGAAGGTTATTTCGACCAAATGAGAGCAACCCAGTTTGGAATTTTAAACACTGTCGCCGCCTGCGGAACAGCTCTAACTGCGAAACAAGCAGGATTACTAAGAAATTACGCCAGCTCCGTGGTTTTGGTGTTCGATTCGGATAAAGCTGGTCGGTCTGCAGCAGAAAAAGGGTTCGAGATTCTCCAGGAAAAAGGGCTCCAAGTAAAAATCGTCTTTTTGCCTGAGGGGAAAGACCCGGACTCCTATATCCAGGAAAATGGTGCCGATAAGTTTATTGAAAAAATTAAAACCGCAAAGCCCTATTTGGAATCTTATATTGATACTGTGGTGGCAGGGAAAGATGGTAATTCGCCCTCCAAACGAGTGGAAATGGCAAATAAGGTATTGCCAATGGTTGGGAAAGTAAATAATCTTGTGGAGCGGAATAGCCTGTTGGAATATTTCTCTTTTAAAGCAAAAATCGATGATGCATCATTTTTAACGGAGCTGAAAAAATCTTTCTTACGCAACCAACCTAGCATAGATGCCTCTGAAACAGAAACAAACTCTGCGTTAAACCTCGAAAGGCATTTAGTTCATTTGATTCTCTCCGGTAAAGAAACGGCCCAAAGGGTATTCAAAGCAGTAAACCTGGAAGAATTTTCCAATCCGGAGCTCAAAGCTATTGCAACTACTTGCTTACAAATGCTCAATAGAAATGAAGATATAGAAATTGATAAACTCATTGACCAGACGGACGATCAGGAAATTCGAAGCCGGCTAACGCATTTTGGACTCGAGCCCTTAGAATTCGATTCCACCGAAAGAACTGTTTCAGATTGTGTAACAAAGTTTAATAATGTTCATATCAAAACAAAAATTAAAATTGTCAAACAGCAACGGAATGAGGCTGAAAAGGCTGGCGAAATAGAAAAGTCGCGCGAACTTCAAAACAAGCTTCGTGAAATGCAACTAGCATTAACCCATTAAAATTACTAATTATTTAACGACCGCTTAGCGTAAGAGGAGAAATTGCCCAGATGGCTACAATTGAAAAATTAACCCATGTTTCTGAAATCAATCAACTGGTTTCACAAGGCAAAGAAAAAGGTTACCTAACTTATGAGGAAGTCAATGATGTATTACCTTCTGATGTCGTTACTCCAGAACAAATTGACGACCTCATGGCCCTTTTTAGTGAAAACGAGATCGCTATTGTAGACACCTCTTCAAAAGGAGAAAAAATTGTTGCCTCTAAGGGAAGTAAAAAAGGTGACGAGGAAGAAGAAGTGCCGGCTTCAAAGTCCGATTCTGTTTCCATCGATGATCCTGTCCGATTATACCTCCGTGAAATGGGAACCATTTCTCTTCTTACCCGAAAAGGCGAAGTGGAAATTGCCAAACGAATTGAAGCGGGACAAGAAGAAGTTCTTTCGGCGGTGGCCAATTGTGGGGTTACTATTCGAGAGTTTGTATCCCTGACGAAACAGGTAAAGGCGGGGGAAATCAAAGTTTTCGATATTATTCAAACAGCGGAGCCTGAAGAAGGAAAAGAGTCATCCGAGAAAAAGGAAATTAAAAATCTGCAGAAGCGGGTTAAAGCACTCAAAACTGAATGCCAAAAACTAGAAAAGTTGAATATCAGAATAGACAAAGGAAAGTTGTCAGAAAAAATGCTGGCTAAAGTCACCGGGCAATTAGAAAAGCAACAAAAAATAGTAGAGAAGATGATTTCTAACCTTGAGCTTTCCAACGACGTCATGGATGAGACCATTGAAAAAATTTACACAATAGCTGCAGACTATAGGGAAGCAGGTAAAAAAGAACGCGATATCGAGAAACAACTACGCATGTCTCTGAGTGGTGTAAAGAAGCTGGCAAAAAACTGGACCAAACAAAAAAGTGTAAAACTGCCTATTGGTAAAGTGGTCACACGTACCCAATACGATAATTATATAAAACAAATCCAAGGAGGTCGGCGTAAAATCAAAAAAATTGAGAAAGAAACGGTAACCAGCAAAGACGCTTTATTGGCAACCGTACGCTCAATTGCCCGTGGAAGAGTAAAAGAAAAAACTGCAAAAAGGGAACTGGCAGAAGCCAATCTACGACTGGTAGTCAGCATCGCAAAAAAGTATACCAGCCGCGGTCTACAGTTTCTTGACCTCATTCAAGAAGGTAACATAGGGCTTATGAAAGCTGTTGATAAATTCGAGTACCAGCGAGGATATAAATTTTCGACATACGCCACATGGTGGATTCGACAAGCCATCACTCGGGCAATTGCCGATCAGGCAAGAACTATCCGTATCCCCGTTCATATGATAGAAACAATCAACAAGCTTATCAGAGTATCCAGACATCTCGTTCAAGAGCTAGGAAGAGAACCTACTCCCGACGAAATCTCTGTCAAAATGAGTCTACCAGTTGACAAAGTTCGCAAGGTGTTAAAAATCGCCAAAGAACCGATATCATTGGAAACTCCCATTGGCGAAGAAGAAAACAGCCATCTTGGAGATTTCATAGAAGACAAAAAGGTCCTCTCACCCATCGATTCAGTGGTTAAAAGGAACCTCAAGGAACAAACTCTGAATGTTCTGTCGACCCTTGCATCGAGGGAAGAACGTGTCCTGCGCAAACGGTTCGGGATAGGGATGGACTCAGAACACACGCTCGAAGAGGTAGGGCAAGATTTCGCAGTTACCCGCGAACGAATCCGTCAAATCGAGGCCAAGGCTCTACGCAAACTGCGCCATCCAAGTCGTAGTAAAAAATTACGTAGTTTTATCGAAAGCTAATTGCGTTGCGGGGCCTATAGCTCAGTTGGTAGAGCCCCCGGCTCATAACCGGTAGGTCACAGGTTCGAATCCTGTTGGGCCCATTAAAATATATAAGGACTTATAGCTTAGGCTATAGGTCCTTTTTTATTTTGGGTAGAGTTTAATAGTTTTTTTAGAGTCAACAGTCTTCCGAAGCAAGCCCTCTACACACCTAAAACATAAACTATCTTGTTAAATAAATGTTAATTGAAATTTTGCGAAATCTGCCTTGACATCTTCATTTCCGATTTTATGTATATGTATAGTAAAGATAATATTTTCTCGGCCGAGAATCATGACAAACCAAATTTTAACTGTATTATATTGGAGGACTACATCATGAGTCTCGTAACTTGGCATCCAGAAACAGCATTAGATAATTTTTTTGATACGGATAGCTTTTTCAATGTAAAACCCAATCGATGGTATACAGAAACAGAAACCGTCGTTCCAAGAGTCAACATAACCGAAAATGAAAACTTCTTTCATTTGGAAGCTGAAACTCCTGGAATGAAAGATAAGGATATTAACATTGAAGTCCATAATGGTGTTCTAACTATTAAAGGCAATAAAGAAAATGAATCGGATAACAAAAAAGAAAATTACCATATCCGTGAATTCGACAAGCAGAGCTTTGAAAGAAGCTTCAAATTAAGTGATCGAATCGACACAGGCAAAGTCGCTGCAAAAATTGACAATGGGGTTTTAAGGGTAGATTTACCGAAACATGAACAAATAAAACCTCAAAAGATCGAAGTTCAAAGCGATTCTTAATCGCACAATAAAAATAGGATCGCCGGCTCGTGTATAGAATAACTACGCGGTGCCGGCCTATTTTTTCTAGAATTCAGGTTAAATAATTTCAGTCTGGATTTAAATTTTCATGCGTTGGAGGTTGAGTTTGTGGTAAAACATCAAAGGTTTAATATAGAAACACCAAATAGCAATATAACAACCTGATTCCTATAAGAAATAATGAAATCACTCGCATCAGTAACAGACAATGATATAGAAACTATAAAAATGGCCCTGAATGATTCTATCTCAGACATGACAAGCGAACTCAAAAATGAGTTAAGCCCAGAGCAAAAGAATATCCTAATAAATTATAAAGAAAAGTATTCGCGGGTTTTTGACAAACTCAAAACTAATGGTTCCATGTACGCTCTGACGGAAACAGATTTGGACATTGTTGCGAGCGGATTAAACGATGCCATAGAGTTAATTGAAGACAACCTTGCAGAGAGCGATTTAAACCAAGAAGATGGCGAAGAAATTCTGCTTTATAAAAACGATTGCCAGCGCCTAGTCGATTTACTGGCAAGTTAAAAGTTTTTTATCATAGAAAATTTACGTAATAGCCGTAATAAAACATCCAGCCTGTAATTCCTGTACCTGCAATCATACAAAGTATCCAGCCCATCCTGCTATCTTTTTTAACACTTCCCTTATCCTCGTACATCCATGCCGAATGAACAAGCATTCCCATAAAGTATGAAATCACGAAAAACGACAGAACCAAAACAAGGATCATATATCCGGAAAAATCGGATGGCTGAGTACTCATAAGAAAAATCCTGACTGGGCAACACCTAAATAAGCAAGTAGCCAGGCAATAGCAATAACCCCTCCAACTATCACTGCAGTTGCGGTGACTACTTTAATAAATATTCCAAAAATTTCTTTACCTGTCTGTTTTTTTTTCCATAAACTGATGACGAAGGTCAAAACCCCGATCAGAACGGTAGTACCAATATAATATCGTGGAGACATATTCAGAAACTAACAGAAAAATTATTAGTAAATATACTTTATAAGCAAACTGAGTTCAAAAGCCACAAAAACTCTTCTACGTTTGTAATATTAATCAAGAATACCCACAGGAATCCCAGCAGTAATCATAACTATGTCGTCTAGTTTCAACAGGATCTTTATTTCCATTTGTAGGCCCAAAAGTTTTGAAAATTTAGTTAGTAGATTAACTTAATGACCTCTTAATCGTTTCCTGGGAACAATGAATAGTTCTTGGGAATTGCTTTAAAAGGCATCAGCAATAAATTTTTTAGTGATAACTCCTCACTGGTTCTGAATTGATCCACCCCAAGTATTATTTCCGGTTGTTCTTTTTTGGCTTCTTGAATATAGGTACCTAAAAATCGATCCCATATTGAAAGATTAAAACCAAAGTTGGCATTGGTCTCCATTTTTTCTATCGAATGGTGAATCCGATGCATATCAGGTGTTACAACAACAAACCGTAAAATCCGATCCAGTTTCTCTGGCAGAATAATATTTGAATGAGAAAACAGTGCCATTCCATTTAATATGCCCTCAAAGATTACTACAGCCAGAGTTGACGGTCCTAAAGCAAAGACCAAGCCCATTTTAAACAGCATCGAACCTAAAATTTCAATGGGGTGAAACCGTAGTCCCGAAGAAACATCCAAGTCCAAATCCGAATGATGAACCACATGAAACTGCCAGAAAAATGGAATTACATGAACCAAAATATGTTGGATATAAATCATCAAATCTAGAAAAATTATAACCGCTATGATTTCAATCCACTCCGGCCAATCCAAATAATTAAAAAGCCCCCATCCATTTTCCCCTGCAAACTTTGCGGCAGCCACCGCAGCAGCTCCGAAAACAAGTCGAACCGCTAGAATGTCTATGCCCGTAAGTGCTAAATTTATTGTCAACCGGGTTTTTTTTGAATCTACGGTCGGGTGCCTTTGTATAAACGACTCCAAAATCAGCATCAACAAAAATATTCCTAAAAAAACCACAAATCGAATTTGTTCTATTTCCATATTATATATCCTACTCTAACTACACACAGTTTGCATGAGGCGATTTCTGATATACTCTTAATCAAGGAATTAAGAGTTGCTGCCAGAAACTTACTCTTTTATTTGCGTTCTTTTCTTTTTGCTGGCCATCCCAAAGAGCAAAAGCAACCAGTGTGTTGGTAGACTCAAAGAACTGAATATCAAAAGGGCTTGCCGTTTTTTAATTTCTTAAGAAAACCACAGTCCACTTGCCATTTTTCCACCGACCCCTACCCACTAATTGCTGATCTTCTAAAGACTGCACAGTGAGGGTTCCAAACCCACTTGCGTTCATTTCTTCAACTGATTTCTCGCTGAATGGGTTTACAGCAAATTTATTTCGGACTTGAGATTGCCCTTCGGCTATTTGAAAAGAATCTGCCTTCCAATGCCAAATATTTACCGGCTTTTGTCTTTCGCCCATCCCGTAATAAATCAAATCGAATCTGGACTTGGAAGAAAATTGTAACGCGACCGCATCCATATAAAAATTGGCCCCAGGTTTAGCCATTTCAGGAGTTTCGTCCTCCCATTGCAGACGAAAAGCAATTTGCTCGAAATTATGAAGAGACTGTACTTTAATAACTGAAGGGTGCCCTGATGCAGACTTTAAAGCCCTAAGTTTAACGGAAACGCTCTCTATCCCTTTCCAGGCAGTGTCTTCGGGAGATACACCTATCTTTTTAGATATTGAATTTGAAACAATTTTCTGCGACATTCTCAAAGGAGAGATTTTGTCATTTTTCTGCTGTGACTGGAGAAAGTGCACCAAATGCCATAGGTCCCCTGCGGAAACATAGTCATATGCGCTCATGGGCGTACCATCCAAACCCGTCACTAGAGTATGAAAAATCTCTTCAGAAGAATAACCGGCTTTATACAACCCGGGTTGCTTGAGATCATAAACAACAGAAGGGTTGCCCCAAGCATCGGTTAATTTATTATCAAGCCGTCCAGACCGCTCGCCCTTCTCACCGTGGCAGCGACCGCACCTTAGCTCTTTATAAACAATCCTTCCTTTTTCTATGGAACGTTTTTCGTAAGGAGGCTCCAACCCAATAGGCATTATGAAATCTGGTGTTTCAATTTGGAATCTGCTAGAAAAATATTTTATATATTCCACCAGGCTAATTAATGTTTCTTCAGCTAGCACTTCTCCCCATGCGGGCATGGCAGTTCCTGGAATACCCTGTTTAATAGTTCGGTATAAATCCTCATTTATAGGAAGTGCATTGCTGGGAGTGGAACGAAATTTAAAAATTCCTAAAGACAAGTCTCTTGGAAATGGATGTAAATAAGCTGACGCCTTACCATTTCCTCGGCCTTGCAAGCCATGACAATGCACACAAAATTGCATATAGGCTTTTTTACCTGCATTAATACGAGCCACTTTTTCTTGAGCAGCCCGCCCCCTAGGCTCAGTAAGTTCTATAAGCCTTTCAATGGTCTTGGACTCGTCGGCGTAAACCAGAGGAGAAAAATATTGAAATAAAATGAGTCCTATTAACAGCAAAGACCCATGAAACTTTGCGATCGGAAGGGTCGAATATCCCACAGTTTTCTTCCAAAAAATTATGATTAATACACTATAAGTATAAACACTAACTTAATTTGGGATACGAAACTTATTACGCATGCAGATTTAGAATTTCTTTTCTACCTCAGCCTGTTCTTGTTCCAACTTATATTTTTTTATTCTAGCCTCAGAGTTCCGACGCATGAGAATGATACAGGCTTCAGCCATCAATCCTATAAACCAGAAAGTCGTGAAGAATATGATCCAGGCAAAAAACAGGTTAAACCAGTATTGATAGGGGGTGTAGTCAGTGGATATATGTATGAGAGCACGTAAATCAGCCTTTTCAACCTCATTAGCTTTGACAAATTTCACATAGAAAGGATGCTTTTTCTTATAAGCAAAAGCGATCATTTCGTTACGCGGCAGGTCAATAAACTTCATAACATCCCGGTTATTTTCCTTAAAGAATACCCGCATTTTTACGACAGCAGGCGAGTCAGGGGGGTTACTTTTGTAATACCAAAAGACCACTAATGTGGTCAAAACAATAGACACCCATAAAGAAATTCGACTGATCCATTTTTCTTTTTTATCTTCAATTTCCTGAGTTATTGGCTCAATATCTTTCATGTGCTACCTGAGTTAAGAGGACCAATTTATTGATAAATTCTATACACTAACCCTTCATCGACACTGCATGCGATATGTTGGGCGAGGCCTATGAAAACTCCAAATCCACCAGGATTATAACTTGTATCTGCAAAATACCAACAATCTATCCATTGCTGTTTTAGATTGACCATGGTCAATCTCTCTATCAATTAACGCTAATATGTAAAAAGATACCAGACCTTTTAAATGAATTCCAGTTGCAGATTCAGGCCCTCCTGATTAGTATAATTTGAGTTGTCTGTTTTTCTTCCTGAAAAGTTTCTGGAAAGGGTTTAATGCAAAACAAAGTTTCTATTGGATACTTCGAACTATTGCAAAAAAATAAGCCCTTCCGCAACCTCTGGTTCGGTCAAGTGGTATCTGAATTGGGGGACTGGCTCAACAGCATAGCAATTTATGCCCTGATACTCAGACTAAGTGATTCTGGCATGGCAATGGCAGGTGCCATGATGGCAAAACTTCTTCCAATTGTTCTGGTCAGTCCGATTGCAGGAGTGGTGGTAGACCGGGTCAGCCGAAAAGCCGTTATGATCGTCAGTGATTTATTGCGGTTTATTGTCGTACTGGGGTTTCTTTTTGTGGAGGACCAGAGCACGCTATGGTTTATTTATGCCTTGGTCGTAATCGAGATTTCCTTATCCGGATTTTTTGAGCCTGCAAGAAGTGCCATTATTCCTTCACTCGTTCCCAGAGAGCACCTGGTAACGGCAAACGCACTGAGTGGTTCTACTTGGTCAGTAATGCTTGCTTTTGGTGCAGCCCTCGGAGGAGTAATAGTGAGCCTTTTTGGAATCCGCGTGGCTTTTATAATTGATGCTTGCACCTTCCTTATTTCTGCATGGTTCATATCTAGAGTTCCTTCTGTGGCAAGGCCAACCGAAGCACCAAAAAATAAAAATGGTTTTCAAGAATTTTTGGATTTATTGCGTTTTCTTTTAAAAGAACCCGCAGTTCTGGTTTTGAGCTTATTAAAATCTGGATTAGCCTTGACAGGCGGCATTATGACCCTCATTCCGTTGATGGCCAGCCAAATGCTTCCGCAACTTGCAATGCTATCGTTGGGAGTAGGAATACTCTATTCTGCGCGTGGACTAGGGGCAATATTAGGACCATTATTGGTAAAAAGATTTTTTGGCGAAACCTCAACGGTTTTATATTGGTCGATTGCAGTGGCTTTTTTTTTAAAGGCAACATCGTATTTGTTTATAGCTAATGCAGAAACCTTGTGGAACTTATCTTTTAGCGTGGCAGCAGCAACCTTATGTGGCTCCATCATCTGGGTATTTAGTTCGGCATTGATTCATTTATCCACCCCGGATGAATATCTGGGAAGGGTATTCAGTTTTGAGCTTGCCATCATGACATTAGTGATGGGTTTGAGTAATTGGGGAGTTGGTTTTGCAGTAGATCAATTGGGCCTCACAACTGCCGAAGTGGCGTTATGGATGGGCTGCCTAGTAACTCTCCCGGGTTTGCTCTGGGTCGGATTTCTTGCCTTTATCCGCAAACAAATGCGACAGGGTTACCGCGTGGGCTCAGTATGTCTAATTGATCCGAGTGGATTCAATCCCTTACCTATGGTTCGGGAAGATCAAATTGAAGGCAAAGCTCAATCAGAAGAGAAATAGTCCGCCACCGATTTACCAATTTCAAAGTGACTTATAATCCGTTCAGCATCTTCCTGAGTGTTAGCCCAACGATAGGCTTCAGCGACTCCTTCTTTTTGTCCTAACGCGTGCAAAACCCCAACCGAAACATACGACGTTGCAAGATCGGTAGATTGTGAAAAGTTTAATACCATTTTAATCATTTGCTGCATCCCCGAATCATCAAGACTGTGGTACATATTTATTAAATTACGAATATTTTCTTCACCATAGGTATTCGTATAAGATGCTCCAATACCCGGTTCTTGATAAAGGCTAAGAATTGCTTCTTCCATCGCTTATCCCAAACAAATTTCTATTCTAAGAAGGAGTTATCTTCCTTTTTTACCCAAAACTTGTCAAACTCTTCTTGATAGGATAACTTTGTAAAATCCTTCATTCGATCTAGAAAAACAAAACCTTGCAGATGGTCAATCTCATGCTGCAAAACCACCGCTTCAAAACCAGATACTGTTTTTTGGATCTTTCCTCCATGTCGGTCATAAGCATTTAGTGTGATGGTTGTTGACCTAGGAACCAGCCCGCGGAAGTCGACCAAGCTTAGACAACTTTCCCAACCATCTTTTGTCTCTTTGCTATAGTCCGATAAAACAGGGTTAACCAGCACCGTTAGGGGAATAGATGTCTCGCCCGGATATCTTTTATTCTCACTATATTCAAGCACTACAATTTGTATGGACTGGTTGACTTGAGGCGCGGCAAGTCCCACCCCGCCTTCATGATACATGGTTTCGATCATATCATCGATGAATGCCTGTAATTCACTTTCGGGGTCTGCCAACTCATTTAAGTCGACAGGCTTGGCTACCTGTCTTAAAACGGGATTTCCCAATTTAGCAATTTTTAATAACGGCATTATTCATTCTCATAAATATTCGAAAAAAGTATTGAAATCATAGGTGATGTCCATGCCCTGCAAATTGCTTGATTTTATCACACCAATAAATACAGGGCTCGACAATTTATTATTAATGTTTTCAATCTAAAATTACAAAAAACTAGACAAGCTTTTCATTTTTGTTTGACTTTTGAAGCCCTGATTTTTATAATCCATCCAGCAGTTTCTTTGAT
>CAJWOD010000007.1 GCA_913044145.1 uncultured Nitrospina sp.
TTAGGATGGTTCGAATCTAAAAAGTAAAAATTAGATGAAGTATATAGTATTTATTAGATTGGCTGCGTTTTTGATTGAAGAAACAACAAACCCTCTTCAATTTTTCTAGGGTGATAAGGAAGGATTGCTTGGGTTTTATCAATCGACTGATCCTTCCTACATAAAAGTCGTGGAATCTGATCGGCAAAGGCGATACTTGATTTAAAAATTGACAAAACACCAATACCTACCTTGACAAACCAAATTGGTAAATATATTTTTTTTATTTGCACCTTTTGGATCTGAGCAAGTCGGTCTATCAGCTCATTCATAGTCATTTTTTCTGGCCCACATAAATTCAGGGTTTCTTTTTGAATGGAATCATTACTCAGTATCTCCGCCATTACCTGAACCACATCATTCACACTTACCGGACTCAGGAAATACGATCCATCACCAATGACAGGAATTATAGGAAATTTTTCTACCCAGGCAACCAACTTACCAATACCCTCTTCCATCTCCAAACCATAAACCTCTGAAGGCCTAAGGATCACCCAGTCAAGACCCGATTTTTGAATCAGCTCCTCACCTCGCAGTTTACTCACCCCATAATCGCCGCCTTCCTCCGAAGCCGCCGCCGAACTGACAAAAATAAATCGCCTGACATTCTTTTCCTTACAGGCATTTATTAAGTTTTTTGTGCCTTCTTCATTGATTTTAAAATATTCTTTTCTGGAAAAAGAATGGGTCAAGGCGGCTAAATGAACTACAGTGTCTACCTCAGAACAAGCCGTACCCAAGCTATCGATATCCTGAAGACCACCCTGAAAAATTTCACAATTTTCTTTGCGCACCGGCGATCGATGTTCAAGGAGCCGAACAGAAAACTGTTCCGTTTTCAATAATTCTGAAATCAGGTTTTTACCAAGGGCGCAGGATGCTCCCGTAATGAGAATTTTCATACGGATACTAAACGATTATTTTTTGGCAAAAAATTCTTTCACTCGATACCAAAACAGGTTACCTAAAAATTCCAGAATAGAAAAAGGTTTTACAAAAGAAGGGCGCGAATCCATACTGAGAAACACAGTTTGAACTTCTCCGATTCTGGCCTGCAACCGTCGGGCAAAAATCATAATTTCTGCATCAATGAACCATCCGTTAGATTCTAGGTTCATTTTTTCATAAAATTCACGGGTCATAATTTTGGGTTTGGAGTTCATATCCCAGGCATTGATTCCTGGAAATAACATTTTGAATAAAATATTATAGCCAACAGAAATCAGCCTCCTGTAAAAACTATCATCCCTTTTTGCTCGGTAGGTTTTAGCTAAGTCCAATCCATTTGTTTTCATCAACTGGTATACGCGGATCACATCGCTACTAGGCATTTGCCCATCCCCATCTATTACCGCAAGGGATTTTCCTGTTGTCACCTGTAATCCAGATTTCATATCCCACCCCATCATACCTTTTTTTATTTTAACCACTGCTTTTATTCGCGAATCCCTAGCGGCAATATCTCTAACTACCTCCGGAGTCTGGTCTTCAACCCCACTAAAGTAATTTCCCACCAGAACAATTTCCCACAACAAATTTTCCTTTTCTAGGGAATCGATAAGGGAATCAACAAAATTCTGTATCGTTGATGCGCTACGATAGGCTAAAACAACTACAGATATTTCAGGAGTATCCATTTATTTATACAATTTTTAGCTGATATCAGAGATTTTTAAAGCGGATATATCTAAATAGGTGATGATACCATAGGGAGTCATTGTATACCGCAGCCGATTGCCGCTATCGGCTCCCCCCCCCTGAAGAGCGCTCTGTATTTTCCAAGGCCGATTCGGTTTCTTCTGCTTTTATTAGTGATGCTACCGATATGTGGTCGCGGAAGATGAAATAGAATGCACCTACGAAAATCACTATAAAGGATGCAGCCCACACCACCATGCCAAAACTAACAGCGGTCACTTCTGCTTCGCCCATGATTTCGTGCAATGCTATCAAAACCCCGGCGTTGTAAGATCCAAGAAATGCGGGAGTGGGTAACACGGTAATCAAAATACAAACCATAACCGTCAAGATGAGAACCGAGCCTAGTGTCTTGGTCTCTAAATCAAAAACATAATAAAATGGATAATTCATAGCCACGATTAAGGTCCATGTAAGAACCGAGTATAGAATGATCTGCAACAAGGCATTTTTATCTTTAATGATCTGGCAGCCCAACGCAAACTCACTCAACATAAACAATATTTTTCCTTTCCATTTTTCTGGAAGAGGGCGTATGAACCAGTTGACCCAAGATTTAACTTTTACTTCCTGCCAGGCAAGCAGGAACATTAGGGCCAGCAAAGCACAAACCAGAATAAAGCAAAAACGGCCAAACCCCACCACCATGGTTTGAACGGAAATTCCGGAAAAAGTTAGGTTGGGGTCAAAAATTTCTGCATTAAACAGAAAAACCCATACAAATAATGTAAGCAGGCAGACAAGATCAAATAACCTTTCTACGATGATGGTGGAAAAAGCCCCTGAGAAAGTAATATCATTTTTTTTTCCGACCAGATAAGCGCGCAAAAACTCCCCCGCCCTTGCAGGAAGAACGTTACCCATAAACCCGATCATTAATGGTGAATAAATTTCTTTTACTGGAATTTTTTTAAAGGGACGCAGCAGAATTTGCCAGCGGTAGGCACGAGTCACATAACTTAGAGCAATAAGCACCAGACCAGGCAAGATATAAATAAGCTCTGCATTTTTTAAGGAGGTTTCGAGTTCTTTATAGGAAACGTTTTGCAGGGTGTAGTAAAGCGTACCGATAGCAATAACCAGTCCTATTAATGATTGCCTGATTTTTTTCAATTCGTTCCCTCAAGCAAGACTTTGGCTTCCTCAATATCTTTTTTAATCTGCATAACCAGCTCATCTTTTGTCTTAAACTCTATTTCACTGCGTATCCGCGAAATAAATTCCACCTCAACTTCCTTACCATAAATTAATTGATTGAAATCAAAGATGTGAACCTCAACACTTAAGCGGTCACGATGGAAGGTGGGATTGAATCCGATATTCGCTACTGCATCGTAGGCATTTTTTTGGTAGATCATACGTACGGCATACACCCCTGTTCCTGGTATCTGTACTTTACTCGTATCAATATTAGCCGTTGGGAATCCAATAGCCTGTCCCGTTTTGTATCCGGATATAACGGGTCCAACTATAGAATAATGACGACCTAAAAATTTCCGGGCGGATTCCATATTTCCGGCTTCAATCAACTCGCGCACATGCGAACTACTGACAGTCAATCCATCCAGTTGAAAAGGGTCTACAACATGAACGACGAATCCGAATTCCTCCCCCATCTTTTTTAAGTAGGGGATAGTACCTTCGCGACCGCGGCCGAATGCATAGTCGAACCCCACCACAACTTCTTTAGCACCGATTTTTCCTTTTAAAATATTTTCTGAAAAATCGCGGGGTTGTTGGTCTGCAAATTGCCGAGTAAAATCTGCACAAATGACACTATCAATATTGCAGGCTTCTATGAGTTCCATTTTTTTATGGAAGTGGGTCAATAATGGAGGAACTTTTTCAGGTGCAATGACTTTTAAAGGATGAGGTTCAAATGTGAACGCGATAGAGGTCCCCTTCTTCTCGCTGGCAATCTCAGCAGCTTTTTTGAAAAGAATCTGGTGACCTACATGAACCCCATCAAAATTGCCGAGAGTCACCACGGGGTAGGCAAAGGGGCCACTAATATTTTTGGTTCCGCGTACAATTTTCATAAAACTTGCATCAGTCTACCTTAATAGCCTGATTTTTCAAGATCTTCAGCAAAGGAACTGTGAAAAAGTTTCCTCGCAACAGATGCTATTTTGCCTTGATTCTGATAAAATACGCGTATCGGAAAAATTAAGGAGCTAAAAAATGTTTGATATCGGATTTTTTGAGCTGATGATAATAATGGGAATCGCCGTAGTGGTGATTGGACCGCAAAACCTTCCCAAACTTGCTAAAGCCATCGGAAAAGGCTGGGGCGAGTTTCAGAAAACTTTCAGTGGACTAAAACAGGACGTAATGGACGAAGCCGAAGGCCTCAAACAAACTGTGAATGTAGATGCCCTGGAACAGGATATTGGTGCAGCAACCAAAATTGATGTCGATGTAAACCTCTCCGAAATGGATCTGGATATCGCTGGCGATATCAAAAAAGATGTCTAACAGAGTAAACTCTGCCGCTAAAAGGACTTTTTTTTAGCGAAGCAACTACCATGAAGCTTCCTGATCTTGTCTTATTGCTCAAGAGAAAAATATCTTTAGATACTTAGTAAAGAAAAAGGATATCGACCTTTTGATTTCAGCGCCTCACTGGTATTTAATAGCATGGTAAGTTCAATCTCATTCCATCCATTTATTTCGCATTTTCCCCCGGCGTTATTTGTTGCGGGACTACTATTACTTTTTCTTGGCAAAAAGAGAAACGACCCGAAACTAAATTCCGCCGCAAGTTTTAATTTAAGTTTAGGACTGCTGGCTGCGGTTGTCGCAAGTTTTTCAGGAATGATGTCTGTCGATATTAGCTTACGTACGACTGTTGATGTCGAAGGACATCAGGGTTATTCCTTCCTGTTTACTATTCTCTATGGTTTTGCTGTTGGCTATTCTTATACCAACTCCTTTTCAAAAACCGCTCAGGGCTTTTACATTGTCGGATTAGTGACCATGTGCATTTGCCTTTTTACCGGATACCAATTGGTATTTTAATAAAGCTCGTTATTGTGTGGTGGAAACGCCGAAACGATGGACGAGTTCACCGCCGTAGTAACCCGTGTTCAGTACACAAACGAGACCTGCAATAAGAGCCAAAAAATAAACTGCTCTACCGAATGGGTTCCTGACGTAACGTGAAAATACCATGGCAATTATGAACACACCAGTAGTGAGAAAAACAAAACGCATGTGTCCGGAAAGGAAATCTTTAAATTTTTCGGTGTTGTCCAAACTCAACATTCCCAGGAAACCGACTATCAAAACCGGGAAGATGCACCCGAACCCCAATCTCGTGTTAAACCGACCCGCCGTCTCAACAACCTCGTCTTTTTTCAGGCTGCCATAAATTTCAAATACCACACCACTGGTTAATAAGGCAACAGGGAAATGAACGATTAAAGGATGCAACTTAGCAAAAAATATCATTTAGTTTTCTTATGTTTTTTATCACTGTTTCTTCGTTGGTCCAAGTCTGCCAACATTATTCCTACCGCAACCGAAACGTTTAGAGATTGCACGTCTCCTTTACCGGGAATATTGACAAGGGTATTACAACGACGTTTGACTCGATCCGATAGTCCCTTTTGTTCATTTCCAAACACGAGAACGGTGGGAAAAGTAATCTTTGCCGAGCTTAAGGATTTCTTCGCACTCAGGTCGGCACCAACCACATACCAACCCCGTTCCCTCAGATCCCTAAGAGAAGAAGATAGATCGTTACTGCTATAGATTGGAATCGATTCCCAACCGCCTTCAGCCATTCTTGCGGCAGAGGGAGTGATGCCTGCCACCGTTCCAGCATTGGGCACAATTAAACCTTTGGCCGCAAAATAGGCACAACTTCTCAAGATCGCACCCTGATTATGAGGATTTTCAACTCCATCAAGGGCAACCACCAATCCGTTTTTAGGTATACTGCCGCGAATTAGTTTATACACCGAATCACATGGGAAAGGGCGAACCACCATTACGACACCTTCATGATGTGTTCCTGATGCAACTTTATTTAATGATTCTTGATCCAATTGACGAAAAGGAAGTTTCTTTTCCATACACCATGCTTTCACTGCCTTCAGTTCGGTTGTACGGTTTCTACTGAAAAACAAACGCAATAAGCTCTCTGGGCGTTTTTTAAACGCACTCATGCAAGCGTTCCAACCATAAAGAGTAAACTCTTCCTGTTTTTTGTGCTTAGCTCGATCCCGATCGGAATGAGTTTTTTTAAATGTTTTGGGTTGTTTATTTTTCATTACCCATCATCAGCGTAAAGCCGGACTTAAAAATAAAATATTATTTATATTTGATCCCTTTGAACCACAAAAACCCTGCACTAGTGATTTCTGGCTAGCCGTGACCGCTCATCATGAACTCTTCGTTATCATCAAATGGGAGGGGATTTTCGTTCTGGAAAAATGCTTCAACCTTTTCCATGACCTCGGCAGTAGTAATACACTCAAACATATTCTTCCGAAATTTTGCCGCTCCCGGATTACCGAAAGCAAGCCAGGCTGAGAATTTTCGCAAGAGGATGAGGGAAAAGCGCGTATCGTAATATTCTTGCAAACTTTTCTGGTAGCGACGAATTATTTTCAAGCAGGAGCTATCGTTATTGAGCCCAATGCATTCATTAAAAATGCCAGGGTTACGCAAAGCACCTCGACCTATCATGACTGCATCGACTTTTGATTCTTCTAGCCTCTTTCTTGCTTGATCGGCACTACGGATATCTCCATTGCCGATGATAGGAAGCTTAGCCTTTTCTTTAACTTCGGCAATCAGTTTCCAATCGGCCTTGCCTTCATAGCCTTGTACTCGAGTGCGCCCATGAATCGCTACCCATTCGCAACCTGAGTTGTAGGCTGCTTTGACACACTCATGTATCGTCAACTCTTCTTCGCTCCAACCTGTGCGCATTTTTACCGTGAGTGGGAGTCGGATTCCTTTTTTGATTGTGGAAAGAAAGTTTTCCAGATAAACCGGGTCACGCAAAAGGGCTGCACCACAACCTTTTTTAACTACTTTTTTGACAGGACAACCCAGGTTGATATCTACAAAATGTGCTCCTGTAGACTCTACGAGTTCAGAGGCGCGAATAATATCCTCTGCTGATTCACCGAACAACTGAATACCCGTAATAGATTTGCTATCTGGGTGCACGCGCATCATGTTTTTGGTTTTTTCAGAATTGTAAAATAGCCCTTTTGCAGAAACTAGTTCTGAAATTAAAACTC
This sequence comes from uncultured Nitrospina sp., assembly GCA_913044145.1. Classification (GTDB taxonomy): domain Bacteria; phylum Nitrospinota; class Nitrospinia; order Nitrospinales; family VA-1; genus UBA8687. The sequence continues at coordinate 6,996 of CAJWOD010000007.1, forward strand.
CGGCATTCATTTCATCCATCAATTGTCGGAAACAAACATCGGTAATACCGGCCATAGGTGCCAGCCAAAAAGCATTGCGAGCTCTGGCAAACAAGGTCTCTTGTACTGATTTTTCGTCAGCAGGATGAGGAGGAGTTAAAGAGTTCATTTACTTTTGATTTTTGCGGCTTTTAAGAGGGGTTCAAAATGCAAAGGAGGCTCTACCCTGAATCTCATTGTTTGATCAAAGAGTTTAAATTCGAGGCTCCATGCGTGTAAACCATATTGATAGTTTTCTGAACTTCCTTGACCATAAACCTGGTCATTATAAATGGGTAGCCCATAACTTGAAAGGTGAACACGAATTTGATTGGTTCTTCCTGAAAGTGGGATAATTTTTAAAAGTGAGTATCCATCTTTAGAAGCAAGCCACTGAACTTCTGTCTTTGCCCATTTTGCATTTTTTATTTGGTCACCAACACCTCTATGCGATCCCTTTAAAATACCAATAGGCGCATCGATACAAAAATTTTCTGTTTCAGGCTCACCTTCCACTAAAGCAAGGTATTCCTTTTTTATTCTATGACTCATGAACTCATCCATCAGGACGCCTGCCACATCACGTGTCCTAGCAAAAACAATTACGCCTGTTGTGATCGCATCCAACCTTTGCACCGGCCGGGGAATTTCTTTCGGGTATAACCGTTTCAAAATTTCTGTCATGCTGTTTTGAAAATAACGTCCACTCGGATGGACAGGTATGGGAGCAGGTTTATTAAAAACTCGTATATTAGGATCTTGATAAACAACTTTTAAACTTCTATTCGCAGGGGGTTCTTGCCGCATACCAGCATAAGTAATAATGCGATCCCCTTCTTGCAAAACATAACCTATTTGCGCTGTCGTACCATTTACCAAAATATCTCCATTTTCAATTTGAACGATCCAAGCTTCTTTGGACTGGTATGAGAAACGCTTAGCAAAATATTCTTCAATAGGAAGCCCGCAATACTGGGATGAGAGTGAAGATTGATATATTTGCTGACTGGCCGGAGGTTGATACAACGAGTCCAGCGTCACGCTGGCATTTAGTTCCATTGGGGGTTAACAGGAGCTTGTATAAGGTATTCGTAATCTTTACCGAGAGAATGCACAACATTTGCCCAGATCCCATCTTCATTTTCCTGAAAAACAAACTTATCACAAGCCTGGGAAGTCAGCCAGCTAAGCCGGGTCATTTCACCTTCGAGTTGGCCGGCACCCCAACCGGAGTAGCCCAAATAAAATCGTATATTTTTTTCTGGATTTTTAAAGCGGGTCATTAAATTATCGAGTAATTCGGAGCTCATTCCCATATAGACACCATCGCAAATGGGCTCTAATTCCGGCAAAGGTTCTTCAGATCGACAAAGATAAAATACCTGTGAAGGCGAGACTGGTCCACCCACATAAATTTTTCCTGAAGAAAACCCAGACATTCCCATTTCTTTAAATACTTCTTTGGAGTTTACAAGCGCAGGCCGGTTTATAACCAGTCCAAATGAACCCGCATCGTCGTGGTTACATAAAAGAACTACCGTACGAGAAAAGTTCGGGTCGGGTAAAACCGGATTGGCAATAAGGAAATACCCTTTACCATATTCATGATTAGATTGCTCTGGCATATTTGAAATTATAAATTTAAGGATTGGAGCTTTTTAAAATTACGTCCGACCCGTGCCTCTTCTTTTCCTTCGATAGAGGCAAAATTATTATCCAGGGCAATACTGACGAGTTCGGGAAACTTTTTTGAATTGGCCAATGCTAAAATCCCTTCATCTCCAATTTCGTTTTGAGCCAAATCCAAGTCTTCTAACTTGTCTAATGCGTTATCCTTTGCCATTATTGCCGCACCTTCATCCTTAATATAATTTCGATAAAGATTGAGCGACTTCACCTTTTTAAAAACTTTAGATCGAATGAGATGACGCACTCCTTCTGGGCCAATATCATTTCCACCCAATTCTATCCAATTAACCTTGGCAAACAGGTCTGATTCTGTAAGCAATTTTACTCCATCATCGCCTATGCGGTTTCCCCCTAAATTAAGTCTCCGCACTTTCACTAAACGCTCATCTCGAGTAATAATGGTCATGCCATTAGGGCCAACGCAATAACCTTTCAAGTTCAACTCTTTACCGTCTTCACTCAAAGTTTCTTCAACAACTTTATCCATGGTCTCGCGTAGCTTGTCGCCTGTCAAACTACAGGGCTCTGCGGGTTTATATATTTCAAAATGGGTTATTGATGGCATTTGGGGTCCTTATGTTTATAGAATAGTGCGAATCTTTAAAAAATATGAAATTAACACTGTAAATGCTATAAAAATTAATTAAAAAAAAGCAATAAAAAGAACTAAATCGATTAGAAGCAGGCTATTATAAGGTTGACAGAAAATCAATTATATTTTAAATTTCAGAGTTTGATCCAATGCTTCAAGTGGTGTCTTGCGTTTGGGAAAGTGGATATCGGCACTTAGTATTCATATTCTTATAATTTGCAAATCGTTTTAACTAAAGGGAAAAAGGTATGAAACTGGATTTTGAAAAAATGGGAGGATTGGTTCCGGCAATAATTCAAGATGCAGAGACCGGGAAGGTATTAATGCTCGCCTATATGAATACCATTGCATGGGAAAAGACCTTGGAAACTGGAAAAGCATGGTTTTATAGTCGATCACGGGACAAACAATGGATGAAGGGGGAAGAAAGTGGCAACGTTCAGATTGTAAAGGAAGTGTTTGTGGATTGCGATGATGATACTGTCCTCCTGAAAGTAGAACAGGTAGGTAAAGCAGCCTGTCATAAAGGTTATACCAGTTGCTTTTTTAGAAAAGTCAACGGTGATGTGGAAGTTGTAGAAGAGAAAGTTTTTGACCCAGAGAAAGTTTATAAAAAATAAAACATTTAGATTTTTTTTAATTTAACTAATAAGAAAGAAGTTAATCCATGAGCGGTAATGTATTAAAACTAGGAATCCCTAAAGGTAGTCTAGAAGAAGCCACTGTCAAGCTTTTTGCTCGGGCAGGGTACAATATTAGGATTCAAAGCCGGTCCTATTTTCCCAGCATTGATGATGTAGAAATTGAATGCATGTTATTACGTGCTCAAGAAATTGCTCGCTATGTAGCAGATGGCGTTCTCGATGCAGGTCTTACAGGCAAAGACTGGATTATGGAAAATCGTGCCGATGTAGAAGAAATTGCACCGCTGGTTTATTCAAAAGTTTCAGCAAGACCGGTCCGATGGGTTCTGGCAGTGCCTAATGACTCTTCTATACAAAGCGCAAAAGACCTGCAGGGAAAAAGAATTGCAACGGAAGTCGTTAACCTCACAACAGATTGGTTAAAAGGGCACGGAGTAACTGCCAATGTAGAATTTTCTTGGGGTGCTACCGAAGTTAAGGCTCCTAAGCTAGTTGATGCCATTGTGGAAGTGACAGAAACCGGGTCTTCTCTTAAGGCAAACAATTTAAGGATAGTCGACACATTAATGGAATCTACAACCCGCTTCATAATGAATAAAACTGCAAGTGAAGACAAATGGAAACGCAATAAAGTTGATCGTCTTGTATTAATGTTGCAAGGAGCCATGGCCGCAAACGGCAAGGTAGGGCTTATGCTCAATGCACCTAAAAACAAGCTGGGTGAAATAATTAAAATTTTTCCACCAGGTAAAAAACCAACGGTCTCTGAGCTTAGTGATCCTGAGTGGGTAGCCATCAATGTAATTCTCGAAGAAAAATTAGTGCGCGATATTGTTCCTGACCTTAAAAAAGCCGGCTCAGAAGACATCGTTGAGTACCCATTAAACAAAATAATCCACTAATCTTGGCGGACTAAAATCATTAGATTTTAGAGCGGAGCTAGTTTAACGAGTTTTTAGGTGAAGTTTTTCTAGCTCTCCCCTAATGGGTAAAAACTCTCTTTCCCTCTATGCAAGAAAATACTGAATCTAAAAAATCAAACGAAGCACAAACTCCTGAAAACGAAGAGGGTTTATCTGATGAAAAAACAACTTCGGAATCCTCAGAGTCCTCTGAACCTGAAACCTCCCGTGAAGAGGAGGAAGGAAAAGCACTACCCTCTGAAAAGAAAAAAAGTAGCCGGTACGGATTATTTCTATTTATAATTTTGCTTTTGATAGGTGGAAGCAGTTACCTTTTGTATACCGATCAAATTCCACCACAAATCAAGGAATGGATTGAACCCCTTCTAAAGCCCCTAAAACAGCGGCTGGCTATTATAAAACCTGTTTCAGAACCTCCTAGACCTCCTAAAAAACCAATATTGGAAGCAAAAGAAAAAGTTACCGACCCCACAATCCAAAAAGAAACTCTTATTGTTGAAAAAGAATCTGTGCCTGAAATAACTCCATCACCATCAAAAGAGGAACCCAACAGTGATTCCCAAACAAAGACCATACCTGAAGCAAAGGAGGCAGGCTCAAATTATCCTGATGAAGTAGCTGACATCCCAACATTTATCGAACCAAAATTGGAAACTTTGGCGGAAGAAACTAAAGCTGAAACTATTCCCGAAGAGTCTGAAAAAATAGAAGCAGACCATACTGATGAAATTGTCGCTCCGCCAGTTCTTACCACAATACCTCACACGCAATCTACTCCAGACATAGAGGAACCAAAATTTTCAGAAGCGCCTACACAACTCAAAAAAAACCAAAAGAATAAAGCCGTGCGAGCATATCTTGATTTTTTTGAAACAACACTTATAAAAATAGGTAAACTGATTAAAGCAGGTTTTGTTAGAGGAAAAGATTTTTTAATTAAATCTTTTGATTGAACACGGCCTAGTTTGCGTCCTCATCGAAGACAAATTCAAAGGGGGATTTTTTTTCAATCAGTCCCACGGACTGGCAAATAGATTGAAAATAACTCAATCCATCTAACTCTTCTGCCCCCAAATCGTAGCGAATTTTATTTTTTAGATAATCAATTAATAAGGTTTCTGGGAGTCCAGTTTTACGGGCCTGAGCCCTGGCAATAGTTTCAATTTTCATCAAGCCTTCTTGCTTGGCAATACGAAAGATCTCCACAATTCGTTCTCCAATCTCAACTCCCTCTCTTGCAACAATCACTGCATGCACAAAAGTTTTTCCGGTTCTCTGATACCACTCTTCGCTTAAATCATATATTGTTGTTCCTTCTTTATTGAAACCTAAAGCAGGGTCACCAATTATGAGAGCAGCATCATGTTCCTGCAGCATTTTTTCTGGGTTGGGATCACAGTCCACCCATTTCAGTTTAGGTAAAAAATCATCTTTAAACATCAATTTCAACAAAGCCACCGAAGTACGCGATCTATTATCAACTGCCAAAGATTGAATTGCTTTAAGTGGATATTTGGATACCAGTAAAACAGTGCCGACTTGATTCCTCGATGCAATGGAAATTCCCGGTAACAGGCGCAAGGTTTCCGCCTGCCTTAGATATTCAATTGCGGGTACCATAGCAAAATCCAACTTTCCTTCATTTAGCTGTTCAGCAAGACGAGCCGGGGTCTCTGTATAGATATCAAGCTTTATCCACTCCCCCATTTCCCTCAAAGAAGTTAAGATTGGCTGGGCATTAATGAAATCGTGAATACCAAATTTTAACAATTAAAATCTCCTGAAAAACAAAAAGGGATGGGGGAATCCCCCATCCCTTTAATAAAAAACCAAAACTACTAGATAAAAAATGGTGCCATAACCAGCGAGACAATAGACATCAATTTGATGAGGATGTTCATTGCTGGACCGGATGTATCCTTCAGAGGATCACCCACAGTATCTCCAACTACTGTAGCGTGGTGAGCATCAGAACCTTTACCACCTAGATTTCCTGCCTCCACATATTTTTTTGCATTATCCCAGGCCCCGCCGCCATTCGACATGAACAACGCAAGCAAAACCCCAACTAAAGTTGCACCCATTAGCATTCCTCCTAATGCCTCAGCACCAAGCAGCCAGCCCACAATGATTGGCGTTAGGAAAGCTACAACACCTGGAGCAATCATTTCCTTCAATGCCGCCTGGGTGCTGATATCGATACAACGTGCACTATCGGGTTTACCCGTGCCTTCCATTAAACCTGGAATCTCGCGGAACTGTCTGCGGATTTCTTCAACCATGGTCATCGCAGCATTACCCACGGAGGTCATAGTCAACGCAGCAACATAAAACGGAACCACACCACCCAGGAAAATACCGATAACCACATCAGTTTTAGTAATATCAATAGAGGTGATATTTGCTGCTTGGGTAAACGCTGCAAACAAGGCCAACGCTGTCAAAGCTGCTGAACCAATCGCAAACCCCTTACCAATAGCAGCCGTGGTGTTACCCACCTGATCCAATCCATCTGTAATTTTACGGGTGTCTTCTCCTAATCCCGCCATCTCAGAAATTCCACCAGCATTATCGGCGATGGGACCATAAGCATCAACCGACATGGTGATACCTACTGTTGCCAACATACCCACGGCTGAAAGTGCAACACCATAAAGGCCCGCAGATTCAGCGCTGACATAAATGGTCAATGCCATAATCACAACAGGTATCACACAGCTTTCCATAGCCACTGCAATACCAGTGATCATTACCGTAGCAACCCCAGTATTACTTGATTCTGCTATTCGAACAACGGGCTTACTGGCTGTGTAGTATTCGGTGATCAGGCCAATACCGATACCTGCCAGACAACCAAACAAAAGCGCGATAAATACACCCGAAGGCAGACCCATAACTTTAATGAGAAAAAATGCAACAAATAGCATAGCACCTGCACTAATAAATGTGCAGTTTCTAAGCGCTGCAGAAGGGTCCATTCCCCCTAACGCGGTCATAGCTCGTATACCAATGACCGAAGCGAGCAAACCCACCATAGCTATCATAATTGGCAATGCCATGTATTCGAAACGCAAGGTAGCCATACTGGCACCTATAACTATAGCTGCAATCATGGAGCCACAGTATGATTCAAATATATCGGCACCCAGTCCAGCTGTATCACCTACGCAGTCACCAACATTGTCAGCGATTACACCAGGATTACGTGGGTCATCTTCAGGTATGCCCGCTTCAACCTTACCCACCAGGTCAGAGCCTACATCTGCTGTTTTAGTATAGATACCGCCGCCCACACGAGCAAACAACGCAATAGAGCTCGCGCCCATTGCGAATCCGCTTATAACAGTAAATGAATCACCACGACCAAACAAAAGAAATAACCCACCAACACCTAATAGGCCTAGGCTCGCCACGCAAAGTCCCATTACTGCGCCGCCATTGAATGCGACGAGCAATGCTTTGGGCTGTCCGCCATCAACGGCCGCTTGCGAGGTACGTACGCCCGATGTTGTTGCTGCATTCATACCAAAAAATCCGGCAAGCATGGAACAGCCGGCTCCAACTGCATAAGAAATTGCGGTCCAAAATCCGATCCATATCCCTTTTTGCATAGAAATCAAAAAAAGGAGGAGGAGAAAAATTCCCCCAATGAAGTAGCCGAGGATTTTATATTCCCTTGAAAGAAATACCATGGCCCCTTCATGGATAGCCTCAGCTATTTCTGTCATTTTTTCATTTCCGGCTGATTCGTCATCGACACCTTCAAAAAGTTTCCAAGCGATGATGAGTCCGAATAAACCAAATATGACAGCTAGATACACATAATTTTGTGATACATCCAAAGAAGCCATCACCAGATATGCCACCATGGCAAAACCAATGAAAGCCAGTTCTCCTTTGTGTTCCGATAACATTCTTATTATTCCTCCGTAGGGTTATTTCGTTTATTAAGTTCTTTTAGCGCTGTTTCTATCTTATGCACCGCTTGATTTATTGCTTCATTTAATAGGCTCGACTCTTCTTCGGTAAAAGAGGACAAAACATGATCAACAATATCCTCTTTATCTTCAGGACGGTCGACCCCGATGCGTACCCTACAAAATTCCTGGGTTCGCAAAGTTTCTATGGTCGATCTAATTCCCAACTGACCTCCATCGCCCCCCTTAAATTTGGTTTTTATTTTTCCAAGTGGAAGATCAATATCATCGTGTGTGACCAGGAATTTTCCTGGGGAAAGGTTAAAAGCGGAAAAAAGTGCTTTGACTGCTTTCCCACTTTCGTTCATGAAGGTCATCGGTTTCGCGAGAATAACCGGAAGCCCGTCAATTTTTCCTTCTCCATAAAGGGAATTATATTTATGTTGAACCAGCTTGATTTTATATTTATCGGCCAGATTATCTAAAGCAAGAAATCCCGCATTATGTCGCGTCAGCTCATAACGCGATCCGGGATTGCCCAAACCTAAAATCAAAAACACAATTAATTTTAACCGTCCTCTTTCTTCCCGGAATCATCTTTAGATTCTGCGGAACCCTTGTCCTCCTCTGCTCCTTCCGCTCCTTCTTCACCTTCTGTTCCTTCTTCGACTCCAGGCTCTTCTTCCTTGACTTTTTCTAGGTGAACATTTAGTACTATGTCATTTGGATCATTAAGAATTTGTATGGATTCTCCAAGGTTCAAATCTGAAACGCGAATCATCTGGTTCAGCTCAACCCCGCTCATATCCACTTCAAATTTTTCCGGAATATCATTCGGTAGACTTTCAATTTCCAAGGCCCGAATGATGTGGTTTACAATTCCCCCTTGTTTTTCTCCCGGGGAAACTCCAACAAGAAAAACAGGAACTTTTACTTTGATCTTTTTGCTAATATCAATTTCCAGAAAATCTACATGCACCCAACCTGGCTTAAGGGGGTGGGTTTGAAATTCTTTTAACACCACGTTTCTGTTTTCAGCCGAATCGCCGTCGACCTTCAATTCGATCAGCACATTACGACCTTTAGCATCAATCAACTTGCTTAGTTCTTTTGGGTTGATAGACAAACTAACGTTGTCATTAAGACCGTATACAACAGCCGGGATACATTCATCCGTCCTTAATTTTCTTGCGGCTGACTTACCATTTGCTTCTCTAATTTTTCCTGTTAAAACTGACATTCTTAACTCCGATCAATATAAAAAATATCTGAAAGAAACCCTATAAATTAGTTACTCCCTGGTTGAATCGAACAAGGAACTAACCGAGGTTTCTTGATGAATTCTTAAAATTGCTTCCCCTAAAAGGGATGCAACAGATAACACTTTTATCTTCGGGTTTTTTTCCAACTCTCCATTTAAAGGAATAGTATTGGTTGTTATCACTGTTTTAATAGGTGACCTAGCAATACGTTCTCCTGCTGGTCCCGATAAAACCGGATGGGAACAACAAGCGTGCACTTCCCTTGCACCGGCCCCTAATAATGCATCAGTCGCTTCCATCAATGTTCCCGCTGTGTCAATCATGTCGTCTACGATAAAAGCTATTTTTCCTTTTACATCACCAATGATATTCATCGCCTTAGCTTCATTAGGAATATCTCGACGTTTGTCAATGATTGCCAAAGAGCTATTTAACCTTTTCGCATAAGCACGGGCTCTTTCCACCCCTCCTGCGTCGGGTGATATTACGATCAAGTCCTTCAGTTTTTGCTCTTTAATGTAGTCGATCAGAACATTTATTGCGAATAAATGATCCAAAGGGATATTAAAAAAGCCCTGAATTTGCCCTGCGTGTAAATCGACCGTCAAAACACGGTCTGCCCCTGCAGTAACCAGTAAATCAGCAATCAACTTGGATGTGATGGGTACCCTAGGTTCGTTTTTCCTATCCTGGCGAGCATACCCGTAATAAGGAATCACCGCCGTGATTCTTTTTGCTGATGCGCGACGCAATGCATCGATCATAATCAGCAATTCCATCAAATTGGTATTTCCCGGGAAGCAAGTCGACTGAACAACGAAAACATCCCCACCGCGAACATTTTCTTCGATTTTTACATAGATTTCTTTGTCTGAAAAATCCCGAATTACGGTTTTTCCAAGTGGAACATCCATGTACTTACATATTTCCTCCGTTAGTTTCTGATTAGCTCGGCCAGAAAAAACTAATGCGCGCCTATTGTCGTTGGAAAACATTCTGTATCCTTAAAAAATCTGGCTGGGGCGGGAGGACTCGAACCTCCGAATGCAGGAATCAAAATCCTGTGTCTTAGCCACTTGACGACGCCCCAAGGAGGTAAAACCTCACCATCAAAAATTCATGCCCCGCAAGGGGTTTATAAAGGAATAAAAACAAAAAGGCTCTTTTAACAATGACAGGGTCGGTGTTAAAAAGCCGATATCATTTCTTCGGGAAAAAATTCAGAAAAGCGAGTGATGCTTTTGGCCAGAAACACCCTGTACTTTTTCCCAGTAAATCTAGCCAACGCTTTTTTAGCAGTTTCGGGGTTTTCAAAAATTCCAAAGACCGTAGAACCACTTCCCGACATGAGCGTACCTTCAGAGCCTAAGTTCAGTAGCTCATTTTTTATCTCCAAAATCTCCGGATATCGTTTAATAACAATAGGTTCCAAGTCGTTTTGAAGGGTCGCCCCTAACTGGGCAAACTCCGAGCGCATAAGAAAATTTTTCGAAATGCTAATATTATTTTTGGTCTTTGTCAACTTCAATTTTAAATTGCTATAAACCCATGATGTACTTATAGGAAATCCAGGATAGACCATTAAAGTATAAAAAATAATGGGGTTTTCAATCGGTTGCAGAATTTCACCTTTACCCTTTCCTATTGCACATGGTGACATGAGAAAAAAGGGAACATCAGAACCCAGATCAGACGCCATTGCAACCAATTCGCTCCGTGGTAACTTTAAATTCCATAAAATATTAAGAGCCAGTAAAGCTCCGGCAGCATTTCCACTCCCTCCCCCTAGTCCTGCCCCGGAGGGAATATTTTTTTTAAGTTTAATTTTTGCTCCACCACATTTGCCTGGAAAATTATTTTGTAAAAGCCTGGCAGCTTTAATAACAAGATTATTTTCATCATTGGGAATGCCTGGAGCATCACAAAACAATTCTACTTTTTCCGGAGCTCCTTCCACCACAATCTCATCAAACCAAGCAACCATTTGAAATAAGGTCTCCAGCTCGTGAAACCCATCTTCCCTTTTTTTATGGATATGAAGCCCTAAGTTTATTTTTGCTGGAGTTTTAAATTGCAGTTTACTAGGGAGAATCATTTTATTTTGTGGAAGTTGTTGGCATCAAATTGAATGTATTAGGAGAAATATTTCCATTTAAGATCGGGTCCTTATACCTAACCCTTATTATTTCGTCCATTACGGGAAATTCAAGAGTAATCAAATGCGGCCAATCTATGGAACCGATCTTTTTATACTCCTGCCATTTTACAAAATACTTCTTATGCCCCCCTTCGATTCGAGTCATTTCTATCGGTAATAATGTAATTGCATCTATATAAAGAAGAATATCTCCGCTGCTTTTTAAATCTTTTGCCTGAAGTATATATTGGGTGTTATCAGAATTTAATCTGGATTTTTCTACTTGTAGAAATTCAAAGCGTGGAATATGCCCAACAAAAATTCTTAAATGCTCGTAAAAATCTATTTGGGTTCCAAGCAGTTTTCGTAAAATTTTTTTTACGTCCGGGCCCGAATAAACTCTGTCTTTTGAAGAGTCCAAAAACTGCATTTTCCCGCCTGTACGGATAAAAACCCCTATCGCCTGACCAAAAATCCCATAAGTATCCACTCGAATGGAACGATTTCCTTGCAATACCAAAGTCTGACGGAAGGATTGTTTTATTTCTTTGTCGATAAATGTAGTTCGCGCAAATGATTTTACGTTATAAATTTTACTCGCACGAGTCTTGAGTCTATTAAATATATAAGAGGAAGAAATAGTATCTCTTGAAAAATGCGAAGGAATTTTTTCAATGGAAGTCTGGCAAGCACCAAGAAAGAAAAAAACGAATAAAAAAATCGAGCTACGCACAAAAATAAAACAACCTTTTATTTGACATACAACTATGGCTCCCCAACATTGCTTCCCCTGTGAAGGTTTAGTAATTTTGTTGAATAAGTTTTTTTGCTCTTTCAATTTTTTCTTGAAGGGTTTGCGGATTAGGCATTTCTCCGCCCAGATCACCTTTTTTGTGAAGCGTCAAAGATCGGCTGTTTTTCCAAGCTCCTTTTGCTTCATCATAATTTTTTAGAGAAAACTGAATATCCCCAAGATGGTCATAAAGCACGGGATCTGGTTCAGTATAAATCAAGGCTTTTTGAATTTGCGCAAGGGCTTTTTCTGAGTCGCCTTTTTTGAAGTATATCCACCCCAAGCTGTCTAAAAAGTAACCATTACGAGGTTGAATGGTAAGAGCTTTTTTCAAGTGCTCCAAAGCACGATCCAGGTCACGGCCTTCAAGGGCATATATGTATCCTAAAAAGTTGTGAGCGTTAGAGTGCAGTGGGTTAATTTCTATAGCTTGCCGCATGTTAGCAATCGCACCTTTAAAGTCCCCGGACTTTTCCATTAGCGCACCCAATTCAAAATAATAAGTGTCTTTTTTCGGGTTCAGGCTCAAGGCTTTCTTCATGCTTACTACAGCTTTTTTGTTTTCGTTTTTTGACATGTAGGCAAGCGCTAAGGAATGAAAAATCTCATCATTTTCAGGTTCCAATGCAGTGGCTTTTTGCAAAAGCTTAATAGTTAAATCTGGTTTTTTAGCAATTTGGTATAAACGCGCGGAGTAACGCAAGATCTCCATTGACTCCGGCTCAAGTTTTCTGAGTATTTCAAATTCCTCAATCGCCTTATCTAATCGCCCCTGATTTTCATATATCCGAGCCATGAGCACATGCGGATCTTTATGATCGTCGGCAGCTAAAACCAGCTGAAACTCGTCTAATGCCTTTAAATAAAGAGTCTCCTCAAAGTAAATAGCGGCTATTCTCATGTGGACATTCGGTTGTTTTAACAGTTCGGCGGGAATACCTTTATTATTCGACAATGTGTTTTTGTGCCCTAGGGAAGAGGCATTTTGAAGTTTTTCAATACGCTCTTTAATAAAAGGATTAT